>CAZNRQ010000129.1:0-7992 GCA_964574845.1 uncultured Bacteroidales bacterium | reverse complement strand
GGCAGTCCGGTTTCCTGCAAAGGCAGTCCGGTTTCCTGCAAAGGCAGGCCTTTTACTTTCCCCCCAAATCAAAAATCAAAAATCTCAAATCAAAAATCCCCCCATGGGCAGACACGCCCAAATAATTATAAAAAAAAGAAACAATAAAGAAATTTATTGAAACTCTATCCTAAACGAATCGTAAATATTAATGCCCAGCAGATTTCGGGCGCTGCCTTTATTGATAGCAATCTCCAGATGAGTGGTCGAACTGAACAGCAGCACTATGTCGCCATTGGGAACATCGGAATACGAACGGTGGATCACCTGTATCTCCTCATTCCTGAAATAAGCCGAGAACTTGCGTCCCTTGCCCACTTCGCGGAACAGCGATTCGGTGATATTGGTAAAAGCATTGTCGTACGAATCGAAATACACTATGATACCCTTGATAGAGTTTTTGTCCGAAACCGGCAAATAAGAATTCATCTTGGTGAGTTCCTTGCGCGCAACACCTATCTTTTCCATGCCGACCCCTTCGGCTATCATACAGGCCACCTTGGCAAAAATATCGCGCGAAGGAAAAGTAAAGTAATCCGAATCCTGCATCACAGTGATTTCAATAATTTGCTCGGGTGCTTTGTCGCACAGCAGGGCCAGCAGCCCGTTGTCGGAACCTATAAAATAATGTCCGTCGTACAACATCACAACATGAGGCATCTCGATGGATGATTCGGAATTCACCCCAATGAGATGAATGCTTCCCTTGGGAAAGTTGTTGTAAGCGTTTTTTACGATGAAGGCGGTTTCGCCCAGGCTGAATTTGCTGATGCTATGTGTTATGTCGATAATAGTAGCATCGGGCATACGGCTGATGATGGCCCCTTTCACAGCCGAAACATAATGATCGCTCAATCCCCAATCGCTCGTAAGTGTTATAATAGCCATGACCTAACCGTATTTGTTGCGGTCAAAATTACGAATTAAAATGTTTCCTTAATTTTTTTTAATAATTTTGCTGAAATATAGTACACCTCAAACCATAGAATGGGCGAAAGAAATATCAACCTCGATCTGCTGAATCCTGTTGCCTTTTTAGGTGTCAACAATCAGAATATCGACTATCTTTGCTCCTGTTTCCCTAAGCTCAAAATCATTACCCGCGACACCAATATGCGTATTATTGGTGAAGACGCTGAGATCGATATTTTCGAAGGCATAGTCAATTCTCTGCTGGATCACTTTAACAAGCAGGGCAGCATTTCGCCCGAGATTATCCTTAATTTTCTGAAATCCGACGTATTGTTCAATGCCGACGCCGCCGCCAACGGCAACGATGTTATTCTGCACGGACAGCATGGCACCATTGTAAAAGCCCGTACGGCCAATCAGAAGAAGCTGGTAGATACTTTTGCCAAAAGCGATCTGGTGTTTGCGATTGGCCCTGCCGGAACAGGAAAAACCTATACCTCGGTAGCCCTGGCGGTTCGTGCTCTGAAGAACAAAGAAGTGAAACGCATCATACTCACCCGTCCTGCTGTGGAGGCAGGCGAGAATCTGGGTTTCCTTCCCGGCGATCTGAAAGAAAAGCTCGACCCCTACATGCAGCCTTTGTACGATGCGCTTTGGGATATGATACCTTCGCAAAAGCTATCGCAATATATCGAAGACCGCATCATTGAGATCGCCCCCCTGGCTTTTATGCGCGGGCGCACCCTCGACAATGCCATCGTAATCCTGGACGAAGCACAGAACTCCACCATCAGCCAGATGAAAATGTTCCTCACCCGTTTGGGACGTTCTGCCAAATTCATCATCACAGGCGACATCACTCAAATAGATTTGCCCAGAAGCCAAACCTCAGGATTGATACACGCCATTCAAATTCTGAAGGATATTGAAGGAATAAATTTTGTTTTCCTCGACAACACCGACATCATACGTCATAAATTGGTCTCGCGCATCATTAATGCTTATTCAGCCGAAAAATGAGAAAACTACTACTGATACTTTTTATGCCTTTGTTGTTGGTTTCGTGTAAAAAATACGAAGACGGGCCTTCCATAAGTTTCCGAAGTGCCGAAAAGCGCCTGGCAGGAAAGTGGAGGGTGAGCGAGTTGTTATACAACGATAAAGACATCACGGTAGCTTATTATGCCCCGCATTTTGATCTTTATCCTTTTAATATTTATTCCGACTGGAGTGGTTCATATTTTATCTCAATAACCCAAATCGATGGCAGTGTGATTGCCAAATCGGTTATGACCCTCAATAAAAGAAAAAATGTGATGACCATCGGTCTGGCGCCGGAAGATCCTTATAAAGATATAGCAAACAATATTTTCACTGTTGTTCCGCCATTGTCGACCGAAAATGAATGGACCATACTGCGTTTGAAGAACGATGAGTTCTGGATTCGCACTAAATTTGAAACCAATAATTTTGAGTTTCATTTTGATCTACTGAATGATTTCAATGATTTTTGATTAAAATAGCTTCCGATGAATAATGCAATTGTAAAAACAGATTTCAATTTCCCCGGACAAAAGAGCAAGTATATTGGCAAGGTCCGTGATGTGTATGATATCAACAATGATATTCTCATTGTGGTGGTAACCGATCGTATTTCTGCCTTTGATGTGGTTCTCCCAAAAGGGATACCATACAAAGGTCAGGTATTGAACCAGATCGCTGCCAAGTTTCTTGACGAAACTGCCGACATAGTTCCCAATTGGAAGATCAGCGTTCCCGATCCCATGGTGACGGCAGGGGTGAAGTGCGAGCCTTTCAAAGTGGAGATGGTGATCAGAGGTTATTTGTCGGGTCATGCCTGGCGCGAATACAAATCTGGCAAACGCAGTATTTGTGGGGAGGTGATGCCCGAGGGTATGATAGAGAATGATAATTTCCCTCGTCCGATAGTTACTCCCACAACCAAGGCTGTTGTGGGTCATGACGAAGATATTTCGAAAGAAGAGATCATTGCTGAGAATCTGGTTTCGGAAGAAGACTACAATCAATTGGAGCAGTTTACCCTGAAACTTTTCGAAAGAGGAACTGAGATTGCCGCCAAAATGGGCCTCATCCTTGTGGATACCAAATATGAGTTTGGCAAAAAAGATGGAAAGATCTACCTGATAGATGAGATACATACCCCCGACTCCTCAAGGTATTTTTATAAAGAAGGATACGACGAACGTCAGCAAAAGGATCAGCCACAGAAGCAACTTTCCAAAGAATTCGTAAGAGAATGGCTGATGGCAAATGGCTTTCAGGGATTGGAAGGACAACAGGTGCCCGAAATGACTGACGATATCATCAGTAGTATCTCTGAACGCTACATCGAGCTATTCGAAAATATCACCGGCGACAAGTTTGTCAGGTCGGATGTGAATAATGTATTGAGTAGGGTAGAGGGCAGTATTCTTGACTTTATAAAGAAGAATTAGTTGTCAATCTACACAAATTAATCTTTATTAGAACTTCGCCACCAGCTTTATATTAAAAAGCCGGTTGGTAAGTTCGTTTGGAACCGCGTATTGGCGGTTGTTTACATCTTTTACCCAGAGATAGGATATGGTATTCAGTCGGCCCAGCAGGTTGAATACTTCGGCCGAAATCCAGAGTGATTTCAGGATACGGGTGCGTCCTTTTTTTGAGACACGGCTTTCATCCACAAGTGATTTGGAAAAACCAATATCAACCCTGAAATAAGCAGGCATGCGTAAGGTGTCTTTATAGCGCAGATGTTCGGGCGGCCCAAAAGTGAGAGGCGTAGAGTAAACAAAATTCAAATGCATCTTAAAGGTAGGCCAGCGCGGGAAATGGTCCTGGAAAAAGATATTTACGTTGAGCAATTGATCGGTAGGACGAGGAATATAACCAGGTTCGCGGCGCACACTATCTACAGCAACATTATCTTTGGTATATCCCGGTTGAATAAGTACACCATCCTTATTATAATACTGCATGTAATATTCACCGGCAACCTTTTCACGGGTTTGCATCAGCGATAAACCCAGCCAAGACTCGTCGCCTTTAACAAATTCACCGTTTATTTTCAGATCGATACCGGTAGCATAACCTGTACCGTTGTTGTTGGCGAAATACTGTATTTTTACATTATCCACTTCGTAGGGATCCAAATGGTCCAGATGCTTATAATATACTTCGGTCACGAATTTGAACGGGCGCCCCCACATTTCGAAGTTCCAGTCGCTGCCTACCAGAAAATGAATGGAACGTTGTGCTTTCAAGTCGGTGTTGATGGTTCCATCGAAGCGTTTCATTTCCTTATAGAATGGCGGTTGGTAATAGACACCTGTCGAAAACCTGAAAACGATATCTTTTTTCCAATGAGGTTTGTAGGATAAGGTTATCCTGGGGCTTATGCAAATCTGTTTGTTGAGATCGTAGTAAATAGCACGGGCACCAAAGGTCAGGGCCAGTTCGGCGCTATCGATGCCAAAGGTCCATGTGTTTTGTAAAAATCCGGAAAAGCGGTTGCTTTCCATACGGATCTTGTTGTTGACCACGTCTTGAAGCAATATAGGGCTGAAAGGCTGTGCTCCCGGGTTGTTATAGCCAATCGAATCGGGTTGATGAGGGATGGAATAGCCTGATGAGTCTATCATTTCCCATTCCTTCAGGTTGTCGGCAATGATCTCGTGCTGATATTTTACACCAAATTGCAGGTAGCTTTTCTTTTTTGTATATCCCCCTTTGATCTCGGTGCTGATGACGGTGGCATGAAGATCGTCGCGGGCATGTTGCAGATGAGTTCCTACACCCAATACATCCGTCACTTGCCCGAAATTCTCTTTTCCAAAATCGGCTTCCAGTCGACCAATCATGTATTGGCCGTCTATGTCGTAGGCCTGGGTTTCGTGGGTTTGGTAGCCTGAACTGATCCATTTAAAGAAGAGGTTCGATTTGGGTTTGTAGGTTAAAGAGAGGGCCCCCAGATAGGTGTCAATGATATCCTGTTCCTTTCCGTCGAAAAATATCTTAAGCTGATATGATTCTTTTACGGTTCCGAATTGGGTTTCGCGGCTTTCGGGTATCACTAGGTATTTATTATGAGCATAATTGCCCAACAGGCTCACTTCAAGTTTTTTGCTGATCTGCCATGTTGTGTAAAGCTGCACATCGGTGAAGGAAGGTTTATACTGTCCTTTTGTTTGCAGCGCATTCAGTACATACTGGTTGGATTTTTGACGCACTCCCACCAGAAAAGTAAACTTTTTGTTTTTCGAGGCGGCTTCCAGGTGCCCCGATGCTCCCAAAAGGCTCAACATTACCGAACCACGGAATTTATCAGGTTTCTTATAAGTAATATCCAGTACCGAAGACATTTTGTCTCCATATTTGGCATCGAATCCGCCAGATGAAAATAATATGCCTGAGGTAAGATCAGGATTGGCAAAGCTCAAACCTTCCTGCTGTCCCGATTTCTGTAGCAAGGGACGGTAAATCTCAATATCGTTTACATACACCAGGTTCTCGTCGAAATTTCCGCCACGAACGGTATATTGCGAGCTAAGTTCATTATTGGAATACACTCCCAAACTGGTCTTTTTTATCAATTCTTCAATAGCATTGCCCGATGTGGTGGGAATGAATTCGGCCTGTTTAATATTGATTCGGGTGATCACCGCCCTTTCGTCGCGGGCGTAGATATTGATGGCATCTTTCCAAAGGGTGGTCGAAACCATGATCTGGTTAAACTCTTTATGTTCGCCGGGAGCCAGGTTCATTTTCAGATTGATCTGTCTGAATCCTACAAATGAATAGGCCACGGTCACTTCCTGATTGGCAGGTACCGTAAGTTCGTAGTTGCCTTTCTGATCGCTTCGGGTGCCCTGGGTAGTTCCTATTAATGCTATATTTACCAGTTCCATCGGATTGGAAGCTGTATCGCTTATCTTACCATAAATAACTGCCTTATCTTGTGCAAAGAGATTGAGTCCCCATCCACAAAGCAATAATGTTATGTATAAGCAACGTCTGATCATGTATCTAATCTTCGCGGTGTTTGATCTTGAATTTTCCCTGTTTCCATGCTTTGATGAATTGGGCCCAGGCAAAAGGATTCAAGAGGTTGTTGGGAGGCATTTGCCCGGCATAATAAAGCTGACCTACCCTTTTGTCTATATAATTGCGAAAGTTCATCGAACCGGTCATAGGAACATCGTCGTACATGATGCGTTTTTCTATCTCGATGATATTTTTACGGGCACGTTCCAGATCGTCATCCGGAATATTGGTGTTAACGAATGCTTGTTTGAATTGTTCGTAGGTGGGCCATGGATAAATTTCGGTTTCGTTCAGTACCAGGGTGTCCATTCGCATGACCTGTATCATAGAATAGCGGTTGGAATGGATGGTATCAGGGATAGTGAATCTAACGGTTTTGTAGCCGAGGGCGTTGAATAAAATGTCGTCATTTTTATGGGCCACAAAAGAAAAGAACCCATATAGGTCGGTGATGGTGCCGCGCCAGGAGTCTTTAATGAAAATATTTACAAATGGAATGGGTTTCAAGCTGTCGGCTGTTACCACTACTCCCGAAAACTGCACCAGTGTTGAATCGCTAACTTGGGCATGAACTGCTTTGGGTGCTAAACCCAAACTCAACAAACAAAGAAGAAGCAGTGATCTAGTAAAATTTTGTTTCATCCGTGACCGATTAGCAAGTAGATTGATGAGATTTTGTTGTTGTCGATGAGTACATGTGGGGAAGTAACGTGGGAATATTGATTTTATTGTGCAGCACAAAACTAAATAAAATAAAAAAAGCTGTCACCAAAAAGCAACAGCAAATTTCATTAAAATCGGGAAAAACCGATAAATTTATTTAAGATGGCCTTTTTCTTTAGCTTCTTTCATGCAGGCAGTAATACCATTTTTATCGATGGTACGCATGGCTGATACCGAAACTTTCAGCGTAACCCATTTATTTTCTTCGGGGATGAAGAATTTTTTGGTCTGAAGATTAGGAACAAATTTACGTTTGGTCTTGATATTAGAGTGCGATACGTTGTTGCCAACCATCACTTTTTTTCCTGTTATTTCGCAAGTTCTCGACATGGTATTTTGTATTTCTTATTGTTAGCTTTTCAAAATGGGGTGCAAAGATCATTATTTTTTTTTGATTATCAAAGAATATGGGAAAATATTTTTAATCTTTGGTGACAAAGTTACAATAATCCATTGTTTTTTCGCCACCATCCGCTGCGGCGGACTCCAAAGCACCAAATAGCGCCAACCCTTTCTTACTTATTGCTTAGACTTGTTTACTGCCAAAATGACATAAAACAAGGTGAAAGTAGTCTTAGCTATGACAAAGTTGCTCCTTTTTGATCTCCTAACGATGCTTTTTGATCTCCTAACGATGCTTTTTGATTTCCTAACATTCCTTTTAGATTGCCTGACTATCCTTTTTTATCTTCTAAGTTTGCTTTCAGGGTTCCTAAGTTTACTTTTTTAGTTGCTGAGTTGCCTTTTTTATTGCCTAAGTTTCCTCTGCAATGTGCTAACAAAACTTTTTTATTGGCTAAGCAAGTTTTTCAATCATTCATGAAAATTTTTGCCCAAAATATTTAGCAATTCTGTGATGAGGAGATTTAGCCTCTTTCGAATTAGAAAGGGTAATTTTTTGCCTCAATTTGTATTCATTAATTATCTTTCTTCCAGTTCTCTCCTGAGCATATTCAGCCCAAAAATCGCTGCCCGGCGTATGTTGCGTTCGCGGTCGTCGCCCAACATGAATTTTTGCGCATAAACTTTTTTAGGGGTAGCAATGGCTATCCAGGTAGTTCCTACAGGTTTTTCGACAGTGCCTCCATCGGGTCCGGCCACGCCAGAAGTGGCAATGGCATAATCGGTTTTCAATAATTTTCTTACTTTTTTGGCCATAGCTTTTACCACCTCTTCGCTCACTGCACCATGCACAGCGATAAGCTCTTTATCAACTCCCAGAGTTTTTATCTTAACCTCATTATCGTAAGCCAC
>CAZNRQ010000128.1:0-7999 GCA_964574845.1 uncultured Bacteroidales bacterium | reverse complement strand
GGCGGATTCGCTGCTCAGGAAGATTCTGCAATCGGAAAAGGACCGTAAGGAACTGGCGAATATCAAGAAACTGGCAAAAGACAGCATCAAGAAAGTGAGCCTTCACAACAAGAAGTTGCGCGATTGCCGCATTCATTATAACAGCACAGACGACCGCCGTTATGATACTACACTGTTTATTACCGAGGGTGATTCGGCTTCGGGTTCTATAACGAAATCGAGGGATGTGGGCACACAGGCGGTTTTCAGTCTGAAAGGAAAACCTCTGAACTGTTATGGTCTGTCGAAGAAGATCTGTTATGAAAACGAGGAGTTCAACCTGTTGCAGTCGTCGCTGAACATTGAAGACGGGGTGGAAAACCTTCGCTATAATAATATTGTCGTAGCTACGGATGCCGATGTGGACGGTATGCACATCAGGCTGCTGCTGCTGACGTTCTTTTTGCAGTTTTACCCTGAGGTGATTCGTACGGGACATTTGTACATTTTGCAGACGCCTTTGTTCAGGGTGAGGAATAAGAAAAAAACCATTTATTGTTATTCGGATGAGGAAAGGGTGAACGCCATCAACGAGTTGTCGCCTGCCCCCGAAATAACGCGGTTCAAAGGTTTGGGCGAGATCTCGCCCGATGAGTTCAGGCATTTTATTGGCCCCAATATCCGCCTGGAACCCGTGATGCTGACCAAGGATTCGCCGGTAAGCGACCTGCTTTCGTTTTATATGGGGAAGAATACACCGGACAGGCAGGAGTTTATTATTGCGAATCTGAAGGTGGAAGAGGACCTGGTGATAGCTTGATTTGGCATTTAGACTATAGACTATAGACTATAGACTTTTAGACTATTTGGTAGAGAATCCTGATTAGGATGGATTGATGTTTGTAAGTCGATGTTCCATCAAGCAGATAAATTGCGATATTGGTATCAATCATCAAATTATTCCCATTCATTGCGCATTTTTTTTTGATAAGCTACTCCATCTTCCTTCCAGTGTATAGCTCCGCAATACTTTTTAGCATTAAATAATTTTTTGTTCTTTAGCTTTTTGAACATTTGCGCAATTTGTTCACTTGATGTTTTTCTTGTGATCTCGATTATCATTATCCTTTTTTTTACAAAGTTACAAAAAACCATATTCATATTAATGAAAATGTGAACCTTTCAAGAAGCACATATTTCTATAGTTTTATTATCCTGGAATCGCAGCCTGTTTTGATTTTACGAGGAAGGTTAGATTCTGCCCTCAACGCATGTTTTTGTATCAAAATAATGTTCAATAAACAATGTTCAACTCCCAATGCTCAATGAATAGACTAGCCTCCTAATAGTCTAAATACCTAAAAGCCTAAACCCTTCCTAAATCAAATTTATTATCAAGCCTGAAACCAATCCCAGCACGATGATGAGGATGGTGCAGATGATGATGTTGACTTTGTAGGCGGTGCCGGTTGCTATCTTGGGCTGGGGCGGGTCGCCGGAGAAGTACATGGCGAGGATGGGCTTGAAATAGAAATAGACAGAGAGCATGGAGCCGATGACGGCTATGATGACCAGCCAGAGGTAACCTCCCTGGGCTGCGACGATGAAAATATTGTATTTGGACATGAAGCCGGCCAGGGGCGGGATGCCGGCCAGGGAGAGCATGGCTATGGTCATGGCAAAGGCTTCGACGGGGTTGTTTTTTGCCAGTCCTTTGAATGCCTGTATGGAAAAGGTGCCGTTTTTTTCGCGAACCAGCATGAGGACGGCAAAACCGGTGACGGTGGCCAGACTGTAGGTGAGTGAGTAGAACAACAGCGAGCCGGCCGAGTGGGGACCGATGACGATGATGGCAAACAGCAGATATCCGGTGTTGGCAATGCCCGAGTAGGCAAAAAGGCGCTTGAGATTGTCCTGATAGAGGGCGGAGAGGTTGCCGAAAAGGATGGTTGCCACGGAGAAAAATACGATGGTATTGACCCATGAGGGCTGTATTTCGAGAAAAGTGAGTGAGGCCATGCGGTAGAAAGCGGCTATGCCGGCCACCTTTCCGACGGTTGCCATGAAGGCTGTGATGAGTGTGGGCGAACCTGTGTAGACATCGGGCGCCCAGAAATGGAAGGGCACGGCGGCTATTTTGAAAGCCATGCCGATGAAGACCAGAAACATTCCGGCATAGAATAGTTTGGGAAGGGTTTCTTTGTTTTCGGTGATGTATTGGCTAATTTCTATGAGGTTGAAACTTCCCGAAGCTCCGTAAATCAGGGCTATTCCGAAAAGGAGGAAGCCGGTGGCAAAAGAACCCGTGAGGAAATACTTCATGGCGGCTTCGTTGGAGGCGAGGTCGAACTTTTTGCTTCCGGCTAAGATGTAGAGTGAGATGGAAAGGGTTTCG
Organism: uncultured Bacteroidales bacterium; assembly: GCA_964574845.1. Lineage (GTDB taxonomy): Bacteria > Bacteroidota > Bacteroidia > Bacteroidales > CAIWKO01 > CAIWKO01. The sequence goes on along the minus strand of CAZNRQ010000128.1, from coordinate 5,625 downwards.
AGGCCGATGAAAAACATGATGAGGTTGCCGAAAGACGTCATGACCATGCCGCCAATGAGGGCAAAGAGGAAGAGTGCAAAGATGTCTTCGAGAGGTCGCTGAACAGCCTTGTAGTATAAACCGGCAAACATGAAGACGATGAATGTGCCTGAAATCAGCACGGCATTGAAAGCCACGCTGAAATTATCGGCGATGAACATATCGTTGAAGAAGTGGAGATTGAGATTCCAATCGCGTATGCAAAGGAAAAATGCGATGGGCAGTCCCAATAAAATCAGAGGCAGGAGAAGGGATTTCTTTTTGGTCACACCCAAAAACAGGATGATGATTGCCAAAACTGAAATTGCTATGAGTGCGTTCATCGGTTGCTGCGGTTATTTAAGTGTGATATGGGTAATTTCGATAATGCTGCGGACAAAAGGTTCGGCAATGTTGAGGAACAATTTGGGGTAGATGCCCATCCAGAATATCATGATGACAATAGGAATCAGAACGATGGATTCGCTTATGGTGATATCGGTGAACGTTTCGGTGGCGGGTTTGGATTCGCCCAGCATGATGCGCTGAAACATCCAAAGCATATAAACGGCTCCGAAGATGATTGTCAGTCCTGCAAAGAGGGCCAAATAATGATTGTATTCGAAGATGCCCAGAAGCAAGAGGAATTCGCCCACGAAACTGTTGGTGAGCGGAAGCGCGATGTTTCCCAGAAGAATTATCATGAAAAATGCAGAGAAAATTGGGGCACGGGAAGCAATGCCACCGAGAGAATCTATTGCGCCTGTTTTGGTGCGTCGCACAATGATTTCGTAACAGAAAAACAAACCCACCACGTTAATGCCATGAGAGAGCATTTGAAGTATGGCACCTTCGAGACCGTTGAAGGTAAGTGTAAAAAGTCCGGCAGAAATCAGTGCCACATGGGCCAGAGAAGAGAAAGCAATAAGGCGTTTCAATTCGGTCTGGCGGATGGCAATTATTGATGCATAGATGATGCCAATGACGGAAAGCAAGACCACATAAAAATTCCAGGAGCTTAACACTTCGGAACAAATGGGGACAATGAAACGCAGTACGCCGTAAAGGCCCATCTTGAGCATGATACCTGCCAGCAACATGGAACCCTGGGTGGGAGCCGTGAAATAAGTCTTTGGCTGCCAGGAATGGAAAGGGAAGAGAGGTATCTTGATGGCGAAAGCCAGAAAGAAAGCCAGAAAGACCCAAATCTGGGCATCCGGATTTAATGCCAGACTGTAAAATGCCAGGAAGCTAAATGAGTGTTCCCCCGGAGTGAGGGTGTAAATATAAATGATAGCCACCAGCATCAACAAGCTACCTATGAGGGTATAAATGAAGAACTCGAAAGTGATGCTGCGGGCATTTTTGCCACCCCATAGGGAAACAATAAAATAAATGGGGATGAGGGCCAGTTCCCAGAAAATGTAAAACAACAAAACATCAGTGGCGGTGAAGACTCCAATCAAAGCCATTTGCATCATCAGCATCAAAGCGTAGAATGTGGATGGCCTGGGTGTTTCTTTGTGGTATGAGGAATATACAATGATGGGAAAAAGAAAGGTTGTCAGCATTACCAACAACAAGCTTAGACCATCGATGTTCAAAGCGAAATTGATGCCCAGCCAATGAAAAAACTCCGGATGGAAGTTCAACACACAATGGCAACCAAATAAAAACTGAAATAATACGGCTATGGAAACCCCAAATTCGGCCAGCACAGCAACCAATGCAATCGTCTTGCTATACCTGGAATCAGGCAAAGCAAACAGCAGCAAGCAAAAGACAAGGGGCAATATGACGAGGATTCCGGTTAACATTGTTTCAATAAAAAAGATTTATCAATAGAATAAGAATGATGCTGAGAACAGTGGCAAAGAGATAAAATCCGACATTTCCGGTCTGCACGTAACGTATGTTCTTGCCTGACCAAACCACGAAATTTCCGGTGCGGCGAATAATTCCATTTATAACTTTTAGTTCTACGACTTCATTGAGGAAATTGGAAAAGCGGGAAATGGGTTTTACAAACAAGCCGTTGTAAATCTCGTCGATATAGAACTTATGATAAGCCAGGTTGCTGATAAAACCGCGCTGCTGAGAATCGGCTTCCGGTCTTTGTTTTTGTTTTACGTAAATTCTATAAGTGACAAAGATTACAAGAAGAATTAGTATTAAGGGGACAAGCATTAACAGAATCTCAGTATTAACTGTCATTTCATGAGTGTTATTGGCAAATAGCAATGCCGATTGGGCAAAGACAGGAGAAAGGAAATTGCCAAAGCCATTGCTACCCCCAAAGATTTCGGGAATGCCCACCAAACCTCCGATTACAGCCAGAACTCCTAACATAATCATGGGAATGGTCATGGTTTTGGGAGATTCATGGATATGGATCTCAGGACTGACATAAGAATCTGACTTTCCCCAAAAGACAAGAAACAGCAGGCGGAACATATAGATGCTCGTCAATAAGGCAATGATAACTGCTACAATCCATAATAAGGTTCCGGAATTAAATGCACTTAACAAAATCTGGTCCTTGGAAAAGAAACCTGACAGAGGAGGAATTCCTGAAATAGCCATAGTTCCGGCCAGGAAAGTAAAGAAAGTAATGGGAATCTTGTTTTTCAAACCGCCCATCTTGCGGATATCCTGTTCACCACTCATAGCATGAATTACACTTCCGGCAGCTAAAAATAAGAGAGCCTTGAAAAAGGCATGCATGGTGAGATGAAACATGGCGCCCGAAAAAGCGCCTACTCCCAGAGCCAGGAACATAAAGCCCAACTGGCTGACGGTGGAGTAAGCCAATACCTTTTTGATGTCAGTCTGAAAAATGGCAATAACACCTGCCAACAAAGCTGTGGAGATTCCAATGATGGCAATGACCAGCAGGGTAACAGGCGAAAGGGCATACAGTATATTGGAACGGGCGACCATATAAATACCTGCAGTAACCATAGTAGCAGCATGAATTAAAGCAGATACCGGTGTGGGACCCGCCATGGCATCAGGCAGCCAGGTAAAGAGAGGTATCTGGGCGCTTTTACCAATGGCTCCTACAAATAATAAAAGTGTGATAATGGTAATGCTTGTATCACCCGATAACAATGTTTGACTTTGACCAAATATACCGGCAAAGTCAAGGGTGCCAAACTTACCAAACAACATAAAGACTCCCAATAAAAATCCCAGGTCACCTATACGGTTCATGATGAAGGCTTTTTTGGCAGCATTGTTATACTCTTGATTCTTAAACCAGAATCCAATAAGCAGATAAGAACAGAGACCTACACCTTCCCAACCAATGAACATGATGAGATAATTGGAACCCATCACCAACAGCAACATGAAGAAGACGAACAAATTCATGTAAGAGAAAAAGCGGTTGAAACCGGGATCGCCTTTCATATATCCAATGGAGTAAACATGAATGAGGAATCCTACACCGGTAATTATCATCAGCATTAAAGCGGATAACTGGTCGAGTAGAAAAGAAAAGGAAACTGAGAAGTTATTAAAATGTATCCACTGAAACAGATCGATGGTATAAGCCTGCTTGTGAATATAAATATCGGTAAATACGATGGAAGAAATTATAAAAGCAAGAAAGACAATTGCAGATGCAATGATTCCTGAAGATATGCCCCGGAAACACTTAAAATTAAAAGCGATCAGCACAAAACCCAGCAGAGGTAAAAGCGGAAGAAGCCAAATAGTATCCATCATGCCTTATCTATCACAATCTGACTTTGCCTGATAATTTTCTTCTATATCAACTTCTGTCGAAAAAATAATCCCGTTCATCTTCCATATTTTTATACAAAGTTACAAATTATACCATTTGTTCTTATTTTTTAGTCTATTCAAAAAATAAGTTACAATAGCTTGTGCCGATTTTATCGGGAGTTAATGCCGATGCTACTAATAAATGGTATAATGAAGCGAAGATGAAATTAGACCATATTATTAGTGCTATCGGTATTCCTTAAGATGTCTATACAAAAATAGTGTGAAGGAGTGGTATTGTTAATTGTAAAAGGAAAAGGCTTGCCGGGGTGGGCAAGCCTTTTTTATTTTTTATGCAACAGGATTACTCCGAAGGAGTTCTCCATAAGGAGTCCTTCAGACCTATGGAACAAATCCTGTTGAGAGGGGAATTATTTTTTGGAAAGTTTTGTTCTGATTTTTAATAAATCCTGGGTGTTTACTACATTTTTAAATTTTTTGTTCTTTAAACCATTATAAAGTTCTTTGTCGCCAGTCCATAAATAACCTTTCAGATACTCTGTGAGGGCAACAAAATCAGTATCATCAATATCAATATCCATCATTAGCTTCTCACAATGCAACCATATTTTTTCAGAAATCTGCTCTTCATTGATAAAATGAATTTTTGTAAAAAGCAGAAAAAGCGATTCTTTTAACTCTTTGTCAGTGAGCTTTGAAATACGTTTCAATTTATCCCAATGTTTCTCAATTTCAAAGCGCATATAGCTACAGCTATAAAAATCGAAAATATCTTCAGAGTCAAAAATTAAATCGCCTATTGTCCCGTTGGTATTGAGCAAAGCACTGAAGATAATATTTGTATCAACTATTACCTTCACTTGATATATTTGCTACGGTTTTTCGTCCAGAAGTCTTTTTTCACTTCTTTTGCCAATTTGTCAACCTCCTCTTGTGTTGCCTGCGATTTAGTTGTGGCTTCTTTATAGCAAAGATAATCTATAAACCGCTGAAGTCCATCTGTATTTACATAAGCCGGAAGTCGAATAATTACTTCATTTTTTGTTCTTTCTATTAACATTTTTGTTGGCTTTTACTTAATAATGCAAAGTTAAGAAAATTATTCTCTCTTTTATCTGTATAACAATTCATCTGATAAAATTTAAAAGGCCTGCCTTCCGGGACTTTGCCTGATAATTTTCTTCTATGTCAACTTCTGTCGAAAAAATAATCCCGTTCATCTTCCATATTTTTATACAAAGTTACAAAATCCTGAAGATGTATATACAAAAATAGTGTGAAGGGGCGGTATTGCTAATTTTAAAAGGAAAAGGAAAATCTACTTGTCCTTAATACAACGTACAGAAAAACCAGCATTCGCCAAACTGTAATCTCTGTGTAAATAAAAGTAATTGTTAAGAATCGTCCAACTCCAGGCATAATTTATACCGTCCAGGGTAGAACTCCACCAGTAAGCGTTGTACCCAATTCGATCAAATTGTCCATAATAACCTCGGTAACCACCCGGTAGTGCTGAAAACCCTACTTCATTGGTCGCACCATAATTGGGGTTTTTCCAATGGACAGTATCTTTCTCTTTCATTTTAGCTCCTGCATAAAATTCGCCTCCTAAATAATCCATTAGTTGGGCCCATTCTTCATCAGCGGGTACATGCCAGCCTAAAGGGCATATATTTCTTGATTCTAAAACAACATATAAATTGTAGAGTTTACCATAAGTTTTGCCATTGAATGGATCATTGTTATAATCACAATAAGCACCTGTAGTAAGATTTTCCCATGCCGTATCATTTTTAATATTTGGTATTGTATCACCATTTCGTTAGCGAGTTACACTTAGGTTTTCAACCATCCATT
>CAZNRQ010000127.1:0-8008 GCA_964574845.1 uncultured Bacteroidales bacterium | reverse complement strand
TCAGCACCGCATTTGGTGGCCGAAGCAACTTTAAATTTTGCTTCAACCAACAACACCTGGGTCCGCAAGAGCTTCCCCTTCGTTCATTCGGGTCCGGCAACTTCCCCCGACTATATCTTAATTTCAATTACAACCAACAAAACTCCCGGTAGCGGATCGGGTGGTGATAGTCTTTATGTTGACGATCTGCAACTGATATATAATGGCATTAGTGTTCCCGAAATAAACGCTCCACAAAAACTCAATGTTTATTCGGATGCTTCTGATATTATCATTAATCTGGCTTTCGACAAACCGACACTCTCCCATATCACTATTTACAATGTTAATGGACAGGTGGTTTACCAAAATCAGATCACTGCATCGCAAACGCGTGAAAAAGTCAATATTAACCCGTTTGTTAAGGGTATTTACCTTGTTAGCGTAGTAACTGAAGACGGACAAAGATTAGCGGCGAAAATAGCTGTTAAATAATTTTTCATACCTTTGCTCCTTCTTTTTTTTACTGAAAAGTAATTTAATAATATTCAGATGACATACACCTTTAAAAGGCTTGGAATAATAATGCTTTTTATAATAGCAGGAAACTTGTTTCCCGCTATACTTTTTTCTCAGAATACTGTTATTAAAGGAAAAATTACCGACGTTGATTCCAACGAGCCGGTTCCTTTTGTTAATATCGGGATCAAAGACCAACACAAAGGTACCACCAGCGATATGGATGGTAAATTTGAATTACCTGTAACCTCAGGAGAATACATAATTTTGTTCTCATCCATAGGATATGAAAAACATTCCGAAAAGGTTTCAGTTAAGGGAGGCAAACCCATAGTCCTGAATGTTTCGTTAAAAGTAACCATTCACGATTTGAACACTACGGTGGTCTCAGCATCCAAATACGAACAAAAGCTCGAAGATGCTACCAATTCGGTTGATATAATCAAGCCGGGAATGCTCGAAACAAAAAACATTCTGACTCTTGATAAAGCCATAGAATCCGTTCCCGGTGTGGCCATTGTCGATAATGAACCCCAAATAAGGGGCGGCAGCGGTTTCAGTTCGGGATTGGGGAGCCGTGTGATGATACTCATTGACGAGATTCCTATTATGAGCCCCGATGCTGGTCGTCCGGTATGGAGTTTTTTGCCCGTGGAAGATGTCGAACAGATTGAAGTAGTAAAAGGTGCTTCCTCAGTTATGTACGGATCAGCCGCTTTGAACGGGGCCATCAATATACGTACCGCCTATCCCAAAGACAAAACCCTAACTAAGGTGACCCTCACCAGCGGTATCTATAGTGTTCCACCCAAACGTTACACCAAATCGTGGGACGGTTTCAATCCTATCATTTTAGGTGCAAGTTTTATCCATTCGCGCCGTATCAATAATTTCGATTATGTGGTGGGCGGAAATTTCCTGTCCGACCCCGGTTACATTGGGGCTCCGCCTCACGACACTACGGGTGATTACGACAAGGGAGCTTTCGACAAAAACTTCCGTTTAAATTTTGGCACACGCGTACGCTCGGTAAAAGTTGAAGGACTCACCTATGGACTGAACGGAAATTTCATGTACTCGAAAAACACACAATCGTATTTCTGGATGGATGCCGACTCCAATATCTTCCGTTCGTATCCGGGAGCTATTACCAATTTCAACGAATTTCAGTTTTATCTCGATCCCTATGTAAAGTACTTTGGACCAAAGGGGGCTTCTCATTCATTGAAAAACAGGGTTTATTACGCCAACAATGGCGCTAATAACAATCAGGCGACCATGTCGTATTCGGTTTATGATGAATATCAGTTTTCGAAGATGTTCAAAAAACTGGGCAACCTCATCATCAATGCCGGAATGATGAACATGTATGCCTATTCTTATGGTAAGGTTTTTTCGGGCGACTTCAATAAAGCAGGCTCTAAGACCTCCGACAATTTCGCGGTATATCTGCAAGCCGAAAAGAAATTCTTCAACTGGCTTACTATTTCGGGAGGTGCCCGTTGGGAGTATTATCACCTGGGCGACTACACCGACAGCAAGCCTATTTTCCGCGCCGGCATCAACATGAAAGCTACCAAGGTAACTTATTTCAGGGCCTCTTTCGGACAAGGCTTCCGATTCCCTACCATTGGTGAACGCTATATCTCCACTTATTCGGGCAACTTCGGGATATATCCCAACCCTGAGTTGAAATCAGAAACCAGTTGGAACGCCGAAGTGGGAATAAAACAATTGTTCAAGATCAAGAATTTTGTCGGATTTGTGGACGTTTGCGGATTCCTTCAGCAATATAAGAACTATATCGAATTCACTGCTGCATTGTGGGGACGCAATATGTTTCCCGATAGTTCGGGCTACGATATCTCGAAAAATCTGGGCTATAAATTTCTCAACACCGCCGATGCCCGCGTTTGGGGTATAGATTGTGCGCTGATGGGCGAAGGTAAGCTGGCTAAAAATTTCACGATGACCATTATGGCGGGCTACACTTTTTCGCGTCCAACCAGCCTCGACCCCAATATGATATATTATCACGACAGTATACTCAACCAGGATTTCACCTATACCAGCACATCGTCCGATACTAGAAAAAACATTCTGAAATATCGTTTCGAGCAATTGGGCAAGGTCGACGTTGATTTTACCTACAAAAGCGTCTCCATTGGGTTTAGTGGTAAATATTACGGTTTTATGTACAACATCGACAAGTTCTTTCTTGAGAACGACCGCCCGGGATTGTTCAACACCGGTATCAAGCAATATCGCAAAGACCATCATGGCGGAGATTATGTTTTCGATACGCGTATCAGCTACGAGCTGAAAAAGCATTTCCGGTTTTCTTTATTGGTCAACAATTTGCTGAATACCGAGTATTCGCTGCGCCCAATTTCGGTGCAGCCACCCAGGGTCACCTCAATTCAGATCGTCTATAAAGTTTAGTTTTCATGAAAAAGTTTCCTTATATCTCCTTTGTTGTAGTGGCCGTTTGCTGTGGTTTTTTTGCCGCACTTAACTCATGCCGCCCTTATATAGACGATGTGCCTTTGGCACCTCCGCCCACATTGGAATGCCAGTTGAATATCAGAGGAGGATGCCTCGATCAGTGGGAACAGATTGACGATGGCTTTGGCAATCGCTGCCTGGAACCCGCGGGTGATTTTCTACGCACACTGAACTATCTGACCACCCTGCCTGCACAGGCAGGAGGCCCGGGGCCCCTGACTACAGACAGCACCAGCGATGCCTATTCAGGAAAATATGCTGCATTGCTCATCACTTGTTCGTTCAGCCCACAGGGGCAACCTATTTTAATTCCGGGTTTGCTGGGAACCGATTCGCTCGATATCTCCAACCAAAACATTAAACTGGGAAAACGCTACAGCAATCGGCCATCGGCTTTCCTTGGATATTATAAATATCAGCCCGTGGGCGGCGATTCGGCCCTGGTTTCTGTTCTTTTGTCAAAATACAATACCACCAGCCACCGTCGCGACACGGTGGGTTGGGTGAAACAGATTTATAAGGGCGCAACTTCTACCTACACGGCCATCAACCTGCCTATAGCCTATTTTTCGGCCGACACGCCCGACTCGCTGACGCTGCTTGTTTGCTCAAGCGCCGGTGTTAATTTTGCCGATGTGTTTCACTGCACAGGACAAGTCGGAAGCAAAATGTGGATAGACGAGATTCAATTTGTGTTGCCGTAGGCAAACCACAAAGACAATTAGAAGATATAGCGAAGCTAAAAAAAGTTTATTATAGAAAATTGCAAAACCATTACGAATAGGGTTTGTCTTCATTTTTTTAAACTTTTTAGCTGTAAAGGATCATTTATTTGACATTATAGAGTTTTTTTGTACGTTTAAAACTAAATTCAGGGAGTATTTCAGAGTATTTTTGGGTAGTTTACAGGAATTATTTTCATTTTTCTTTATTTTCGAATTGTGTTTTTAGGATATTTTTTTGATTTATGTGCACTTCAAGTCGTCTTGGGTATGCTTCGACCCTTCAAGGATACGCTTCAGGTCGTCTCGGATATACTTTAAGCCTTCACGGATACAATTCAGGTCATCACGGATACAATTCGGGTCGCCTCGGACAGATTTGAGATCGTCCCGGATACACTTTGACCATTCACGAATACACTTAAAGTCGATTTGGATACGCTTCAAGTCGATTCGGATACACTTAAAGTCCCCTCGGATACACTTAAGATCGTCCCGGATCGATTTAAGGTCGATTCGGATACACTTCAGGTTGTCTCGGATACACTTTGCCCCTTCACGGATCGATTTGACTGGCTCTTGGTCCTAATTAATGGCCTCTCGGCGCGTCTTCAAGTACTCTCGGCATGATTTCAAGTGCTCTCGGATAGATTTCAAGTGCTCCCGGCATGTCTTCAAGTGTCCTCGGATAGAATTCAAGTGCTCACGGAGGTTTTTGAAGATTATAAGAAAAAATTTAAGACATCTATAGTTCCGTTGTCTGAAGCCGACGGAAATGAAGAAATGTTCAGATTAACAGAATTCAATATCCAAATTTCAATACTTCAATATTTCAGGAGGAGGGAGGAGAAAATTAAAACTCCAGATAAATGAAAGGCTGCGTATCGGACGAGTAGGCCTGATAGATGATGAGTATGCCGATGAAAACCAACAGCGCCTTGAGGGTCCAGTGGAGCCCGATGAAGCGGCGGGTGGCGAATTGGTTCCAGCGCATGGGGGTGTAGTGCAGGGCATAGGCCAGCAGCATGACCAGCATGGGCAGGGTGTAGAGCTGCACCCATTGCAGGGCCAGCGAGATGTCGAAATGCCGAAATACCAGGGTGTAGATCTTCAGGGCTGCCTGCAGGCTTTCGGCGCGGAAGAGTACCATGGAAAAGGCCAGAAAATGGAAGGTGATGAAGATGCTGAGTATGCGATAGACCGGGCCGAAGCCGCTTTTGGAAATGCGATCGCGTATGTTGACCGTGGCCAGGGTGAAGGCTATGGCGATGCCATGAGAGGTGCCCCACAATATATAGGTCCATGCCGGGCCATGCCAAACGCCCGAAACAAAAAAGGTGATGAGCACCGCCAGTATCACTCCTGCTTGTTTGAACCGGCGGAAAGTGAAAGAAAGCGGATAAAATAAATACTCGTTGAACCAGGCAGAAAGCGTCATGTGCCAACGCCTCCAAAATTCGGCAACATTGCCCGCCATAAAAGGTTTGTTGAAGTTGGGCTCAACGGTAAACCCCAGCATCATGGCCAGCCCGATGACGATATCGGTGTAGCCCGAAAAGTCGTAGTAGATCTGCATGGCATAGCCATAGATGACCATGAGTCCCTCCCAGCCCGTGAAAAACTCGGGCGAATCGAAGACGCGGTCGATGAGGTTGGCTCCCAGATAATCGGCTATGAACACCTTTTTGAAACCCCCAATGAGTATCAGCAGAAAGGCTTTGCCTACGAGTTCGTTGGTGAGGTTGAGTTTGGCGCTGAACTGGGGCAGCAGATCGCGCGCTTTGGAAATGGGCCCCGCCAGTATGTTGGGGAAAAAGGAAACGTAGAGCAGATAGTTGACATAGCTGGTTTCGGGTTCGTCAATCATCTCGCGATAGAGGTCGAAAATATAGGACAAGGTTTTGAACACATAGAAGGAAATACCTATGGGCATGATGAGATTGAGTACCACGGGGGATGGTTCGCCCAGGGTGATGCCAAAACCGAGGTTGAGCAGAAAATTGGTGTATTTGAACAGTATGAGGGCGCCAATGTTGAGAAAGACCGAAAGCAGCATGAGAGCTTTTTTTCGGCCCTGAACGGAGGTGGCCGCCATCTTTTTACCAATAAGGAAATCGGAAGAAGCCATGAGCACCAACAGCACCACATAGTAACCGCTGATCTTATAATAGAAGAAAAGACTGAAGATGAGCAGAAGCAGGTTGCGCGCTTTCACCTTATTATAAACCATCACATAGACCAGATAGAGCAGGGTGAAGAGAGCGAAAAACAACACCGAGTTGTAGATGAGCGGAGCGTGGGGGTTGTACAGAAGGTTTTTCAGAAATTCCAGGGCCGGCATGTGCTTAGTATCTAAATGATAATATTCGTTTGTTTTTTGGTAAAATATTTTAAATTACAATGCTCAATCCGCCAGTAGGCAGACAAATAACAAATAAATTTCAATTATAAAATTTTAAAGATTCAAACTGTTTGGAGATTTCGTTTTTCATTGTTTTTTGTGATTTATTTGTATTTTGTTTTTTATGAATTGAGGTTTATCCTTTTTGGTTCTGGCTTGCCCAAATTAGGGAATAATTAGGGTTTGTCCGACGCTAAGTTTGTCGGATTTGAGGTTGTTTGTCTTTTTCAGGTTTTCGACCGTGGTTTTATACTTTTGGGCAATGGTCCACAGTGAATCGCCCGAAGCCACTTTATAGACTGCCTTGCGGTTGTTCACCCTGTTGTTGGGGGTGATGGCCGTGGTATTGGTAGGCTGCACCTTGGTGGTGGCATTGTTTTGCACGGGCGTGGGTGTGATGTGCGACTTTTTATAAATCACCAGGGTTTCGCCCGCTATGATGCGGTTGCCCGACAAGGCATTCCAATATTGCAGGTCCTTCACCGAAACATGATATCGTTCGGCAATGGCCCCCAGGTTATCTCCGGAGCGAATGATGTAGTAAATGCGGTCGTTGTTGTCGCTGATGCCGTGGTCGGTTTCGGGTTCGCGATACACCTGAACGAATTCGGTTTTCGCATTCTCTTTTTTGAAGCTGATGTCTTCCACAAAGAATTTTTTCAGTTGCAGGGTATCGAAAGCATGGCGGTCGGCTACCAGGCTGTCTTCTTTTTTCAGAAGCCAGGCAGCATAGGAGTTGAGCATGGCATTCAGATAGAGTTCGCCGCGGGTATAGTAGCCCTGGGTGGTCAGGTGTATCTTGTCGGGTTTGGACAAGCCGCGTTTGTACCATTGCGCCATGCTGCCTCCACCGCCCGCAATGTCGTAATAATCGTAGAAGGCACATTTGCGGTAAGCTGCCACGCGTCGGGTCATTTCCATAAAATCTTTGCACTGCGGAATGCTGCGGCGGTGACGATAGAAAATGTCCTGCGAATTAGAGATGAGTATGGCGGTGGAAGGCGAAGAGCGCTGTATCATATCGATGATCTTCACCAGATTGTTCTCCATCTCGACTGCATTGAAAGCCCCTGCATAAAAATCGTTGGCTCCCATGTCGATGATGATGAGGTCGGGTTTGAATTCGGCCAGTTGCTTTTCGAAAATCCTTTGCTTCAACAGACTTCGGTAGCCGGCTCCGTTGATACCCGTGCTGCAATACAAAACGCCGTTGTCGGTACCGCTTTCTACCATTAGCCCGTAACATTCGAAGAACTTTTGTTTTTTGTCGGTCTTGTTGACCATCACCTCTATGGTGTCCGAAGGACGGGGCAGGCTGATCAGAATATAAGGCTTATCGGAAGTATAGTCGTGACAAGAAAGGTAAAGCGGAATGGAGCCGGAAGAAGTCTTGACCTTAACATCGAAGCTGAGGCTGTCCAGTTTGCAATAGAGCTTTATTTGGGTGAAGTTGTCGCGAATGAAACCTTCGTGAAAAACGATCTTAAACCCCGCTGTCGAATCGGTGGTATGAATGGTGGCGCCTATCAGCCCCATATCGTAAACAGCCTCGCGCTGTGTGTTCCGGGTATAGTCCCATCGCCCGTAAGAATAGGTTTTATAGTCGTAAGCCGAATGGGTTCCAGCGGACTTATAAGGAAAAATCAGACCGCGTCCGCCGTAACCAAAGAGTTGCTGCATGCGCTCGCGTATATAGCCCGAAGGAAAATCGGCTTGCAGGTGTGAGTCGCCAATTTGAAGTATTTTCAGCTTGCGTTTCGGAGTGAGAGATAATTTGGTAAAAAACGAATCAACGGCCGAAATATGGGTCCATTCGATAAAGTTTTTGTCGTAGCGCACAAAGGGGTAATAGTTCTGATACTTCACCAGACCGCTCATGTAT
>CAZNRQ010000126.1:0-8021 GCA_964574845.1 uncultured Bacteroidales bacterium | reverse complement strand
CCATGTCGGGCGGCGATTGCAACAAATGCCCCACGGGTTGTGTGGCTACGGCCATGGCCATGATCATGAAATATCATGCTTATCCCGCTCACGGCTACAGTTCGCACAGTTATGCACATACTACCGCCAATGGTTTTGCCAACAACTTCGGAACCTTAACGGCCAACTTCGGAGCCACTACTTACAACTGGGGCTCTATGCCCAACAATGTGGGCTCAAGCAATTCGTCGGTCGCCACCCTGATGTACCATTGCGGGGTATCGGTCGAAATGAACTATGATGTGAATGGGTCGGGTGCTTTCCTGAGCGATGCTGCCAATGCCTTGAATTTGTATTTCACTTACAGCTGCTCCTATTCCGTTAAAAGCATGTATACCGATGCGGTATGGAAAAGCATGCTGAAAAATAGTATTGACTCGCTGAGACCCGTACTTTACGGAGGACAGGATGCTACTTTTGGCGGTCATGCTTTTGTTTGCGACGGATATCAGGGAAGCAGTAATGATTATTTTCATTTCAATTTTGGCTGGAGCGGAAGTTCCAACGGCTATGAATATGTGGATGCCATAACCCCCAGCGGCACTCCCGATAATTTCTCGACCAACCAGGAAGCCATATTTAATATTCATCCTGAACCGGCAACCATTCCGGTGTCTATCTTTACAGCCAACAAGACCAGTGTGGCTCCGGCCGAACTGGTAGTATTGACCAATACATCTACCAACACCCCGCTTAATTATGCCTGGACGGTTACGCCCAATTCGGGACTTACCTTTGTTGGCGGGACCTCATTTACTTCGAAAAACCTCATGCTGCGATTTGCCAACACAGGTTATTATACTATTTCGCTGACAGCGACCAATTCGGCCGGCAGCGATACCGAAACCAAGACAGACTATATTCACGTTTGGATAGATGAATCGGGCATACAACAGACCGAGACCTTGAAAAACATCAGCATCTTCCCCAATCCATCGGATGGAGTGGTTACCATCAGCACAGGGCAAGCCCTATCGGATGCAGTTTCGGTTAAGGTGTACAACATTATCGGCAGCGAAGTTGCGAATTCGCTTTACACCACAAGCGTTAAGGACAACAATATCGTTCTCGACCTGAGTGCATGCCGGAAAGGGTTGTACTTTATTAAAGTGACAACGGCTAAGGGGACAGTAACAAGGAAAATTGAGCTGACCAAATAGCTATTGAATCGTGGATTTACCTTTATTGCTATAAATTCCAAAAAACAACAGAACAAAAAACAAATAAATTCTAAAATTCCAAAAAACAAGAAAACAAACAACAAATAAATTCCAAAAAATCAAAAAAGGGTTCAAACATCGTAACAGGTTTTCGTAATAAAAATCAAACGATGGCTTAGGAAGAATATTGAAAATTTGGTGTTTCAATAATTAGTTGTTATTTTTGTTTTGAATTTTGTCACTTGTACCCAAATTACAAGAGATAAACTTACAAAAAACAAATAATTTCAAACATCGAACCATGGATAGTTTTGAAAATTCCAAGCCAGTTTATGATTTGGAAGAAAGAACCTTTCAATTTGCTAAAAATGTCCGGCTTTTTGTTAAAAAACTGCCTTTTACTATTGCCAATAATGAAGATGCAAAACAGGTCGTCAGGTCGTCAGGCTCTGTCGGGGCTAATTATATTGAAGCAAACGAAGCTTTAAGTAAAAAAGACTTTTTGATGAAGATCAAGATCAGTCGGAAGGAGTCAAAAGAAAGTGCATTCTTTTTGAGATTGATTTGTGAAACAAACTCCCCGGAAATTAATACAATTGGACATGAGTTATTGGATGAGGCAATTCAATTAAAAAAAATCCTTTCGGCCATTATAGAAAAGTCAAAGTAATCGGTTCTTCTATTGTTTTTTTGTCGAGTATAGTTTGAGGTTTTGAGATTTCAATAATTGGATATTATTTGTGATTTATAATTTGGTTCTTGTAAATTAAACCCCAAAATACAACATAACAAAATACAAATAAATACAAAAAATCAAAAAGACAAGAAAACCAAACAGGCTATTCTTTAGTTTGTTATTTGCGTTTTTATTTTTGGTGCTTGCATATTAAATTCCAAAGGACAAGCGAACAAAAAACAAATAAATATCAAATTCAAAAACTTTTTAAAATCCAAACTCTAAATAGTGATTTAAAAATTTGGTGCGTTTGTATGTGGATGTTATTTGTTATTTGTATTTTGATTTTTGGTGCTTATAAATTCCCTTTATTTTGATTTCGTGTAGCTCGACGGGATATTGAAAGGGAAATCCTCTACTTTTTCGGGACTGATGCGGGTGAAATTGATGGTTCCTTTGAGTTTTTTCTCGTCAGTGATCTCGAATTCGACTTTTTGAGGGAATAGTTTATCGCCCAAGGTTAAAAAGTTGGAATATTCACACTCCATTTTTCTTTTGTCCTGAGTTTTTATTTCCTTTAATGCTGTCTTGACAATTTTAAAATTAGAGGGATCGAGCCAAAGATCTTCTATCAAAACCATGGAATACTCCTTTTCGGTTTTCACATATTTTTTGATCTTATGACGTCCCGGAGTGCTGAGGTGATACCACTTAAGTTCTATATTAGCCTTGAACACATTGCCCTCGTAATAGGTAAAATCATTTCCGGTAAGGATGGATTGCAGAATATCGAAATCGAAATCGGTTTTGAACAGTTGGTTTACTTTGTCAAAATCGCTGACAAAGTAGGTCTTGTTGATGCGGTTGATCATCTTTGCCGAGTCGGTGGTAATGAGCAGGCGCACGGCTTCCAGTCCGAACTTCTGTATAGATATCCACATGAGGCTGTCCCTGATCAGGTAAATATTGCCTGAAAAACTGCTGTTCTCGCCATTGGATTCTACATCGGCGGAAAATTTCAGAGATAAGGTCTTATAATTGAACTCGCTTTTTTTCATTTGGTCGAAGAGGTAGTCAGGACCCTGTTCTTTGAGTGGCTGCACCAACTCGTGGTGGCGACTGGTCTTACAGGAGAAAAAGCCAACAGTGGTAAAGAGTAATAGCAGGGCTATGAGGAGAGATTTATTCATAAAGTTTCTTATCCGTGATTTTTTTGTCGAGAATTTCGGTCTTCATTCCTGCAGCCTTAGCCTTGTTCCAATAGGTAAGCGCTTTCTCTGTTTCGTTGTTTTGATATAGTATGTCGCCATAATGGTCCAGAATGCCGGCATCAACATCTCCACCGGCGGCAAGCGCCTTTTCGACCCATTTTTTTGCATTGGTATAGTCTTTTTGTTTGTAATATACCCAGGCATAAGTGTCCTGATACATATAAACCCCCGGGTTTTGCGAATTCAAACGCTCGGCCAGTTGCTGAGCGCGCGATAGATTTTGGTTTTGCAGTGCGAGATAATAACTGTAGTTGTTCAACACATAGGCGTTGTTAGGGTCTATACTCAAGGATTTTTCGTAAGCTTCAAAAGCCAGGTCGTAATTTTGATTCTTATAATAGCAATCGCCCAAGGTGGACAGATATTTTAGCAAAAGAGTGTCGTCGTTGTTAACAAAACTTTTTCCATTATTCAGTGCCCTAATGGCTTCTTTATAATTCTTGGAGCGAAGCTGTGCTATGCCGTAAAAGAAATAAGGTTCTGCCTGTTCGGGAAAAAGATCCATAGCCTTTTTGCTATCGGAAAGCAGATTGGCATTATCATTCAGTTCGGAATCAAGCAATATCAGCTGTTGCCAGATGATGTATTTGCTACTATCCAGTTCCACTACCTGATGATAAGCCTCGCGGGCCTCTTTGTACTGTTTGTTGTTGGAAAGAATGTCGCCATAGACAGAAAAAGCTTTAGCCTCGTCAGGCGATGATTCTGTTACCAGACGGCCCAGCTCGGGCAGGGCATCCTTATATTCGCTCATACGTGGCCCAAGATCCATAAGGGAAAGCAGCACCTTTACCTTGGCATCAATGTCCAGTTCCTTGTTGCTTAGCGCGAGCTTCAACTCTTCTATCACCTTGGCGGTTTCTTTCTGCATACGGTAATAATCTGCCAACGAAAGATGAACATAGGGGTCGTCAGGGTTAATTTTGATCACCCGCTGATATAGTTCATAAGCTTTCACAGGCATGCTGTTCGACATATAGAGTTCGGCCAGCATCCCCAGGTATTGAGATTCTTTGGGGAAGGCGGCTATCAGCAGTTCCATTTCTTCAATGGCCTTACTCAGCTTGCCCATTTGCAAATACAATTTCTGCTTTTGAATGCTGGTTTCAGGCTGAATACCCTGTTTCTTTTCAACAACATTGTATACCTTGACGGCTTCGCTGTAGTTGCCACTCATGATATAGATGTCGGCCCAGTCAATAAAATACTCCGTTTCGTCGGGATTTTTTTCCGTAATGATCTTGTAGACCTTTTCCGCATTCGAATAATCTTTCTGGGCTATGTAGGTCTCAGCCAGCAACAGGGAATACCACTTGTTGTCGGGTTTCAGCTTCGCTGCATTCTTTGCCAGAGGCAGGGCTTCGCTGTATTTTTTGTCCATATACTTCAGCATAGCCAGTTCGTACATGGCTGCATCTGCCTCAGGGTTTTGCTTTATGCACTGGGCAAATAATCCCATGGCTTTATCGGGGTTTCCCAATTCTTTTTCGCGCACACCATCGAGGAAAAGTGCTGTATTCTGTATCTCTTGTTCCTGGGTTATTTTTTTTCCACCTTTATCAGTAATCGTTCTATCTGCAGTTTGTTTTGTCTTGCAGGAATTGAAGAATATCAGGCAAAATATCAGAAGGGCAGGAATCAGGTATTTTTTCATTGGTAAGGTTTTCGTGGTGCTATTTAAAACAGGTATAGTCACCAATACTCAGTTCGTTCAGTTTTCCCTTGAAATCCACAAAACTTCCTACCATGGAATTGTCGAGGTTGGCATCGTTGAGGTTGGTATCTTCCTGTATGATGCTATTGGTGATAATAGAGTTTTGTATGCTGGTATTTTTCCCAATAGACACATGAGGACCAATGACCGAGTCGGAAATGTTAACATTTTCGCCAATATAACAGGGAGGCTTAATAATGGAGTTGCTTATCACTGCTGACTCAGCCATCAAAGGAGTGTCCTTCAATATCTCGAGCATGCGCTGATTGGTATAGACGGTAGCATCTTTGTTGCCGCAATCCAGCCATTCTTCCACCTGCTCGGCATAAAAAGCCACATTCTTGTGCATCATATTTTCGAGGGCGTCGGTCAGTTGATATTCACCCGACTTTTTAACGTCATTATCGATAAGATATTGCAGTTCCTTTTTCAGATTTTCGCCATCGCGGAAATAATAGATACCAATGATGGCCTCATCGCTTACGAAATTCTTAGGCTTCTCCACAAACCGGGTGATGCGCCCTTCTTTATCGGTCAGTACCACTCCAAAGGCTGAAGGATCATCCACCTTGTGAACCCATATGATACTGTCCTTTTGCGAATCTATAGTAAAATCAGCCTTAAACAGAGTATCAGCGAAAGCTACAATAACATTGCCGCTGAGTGATTCCGCAGCACAGAGAATGGCATGGGCCGTTCCCAGGGCTTCGTTCTGGTAATAAATACTGCCCTTGATTCCCATATTCCTGCAAATGTCAATGAGCTTACATTCGGCTTCTTTACCGAATTGACCTGTGATGAAAGCAATTTCTTCGGGCAATTCGTTGTATGACTTCACCAGGCTTTCCACTAGGTGCTGTACAATAGGTTTTCCGGCTACAGGGATCAGGGGTTTGGGAATGGTGAGGGTATGAGGGCGCATGCGCTTACCCACACCGGCCATAGGGATAATTATTTTCATAATGTACCAGTTATAGAACAGGGTTCTTTTTTCGAGGTGCAAAATTACGAATAATAAGTATGGATTTCACAATAAACAAATAACCCGTGAGGAAGACCATTGTAAGCACCAAACTAACAAAACACATGTATAAAATAAACTCCAAATCGTCAGATCGCAATTTTTTAAACAGGGTGAGCTGTCATTTGAAATTTATTTCGCTAATTTTCGTTTCCTTTTAAACATTTGCTTGTTTGTACTTTTTAGGATCATTAAATTCGGCTATGCGTTATTTTTTTAATTTTACTGAAAATTTTACTCCCATTACATGAACATCGGAAAAAAAATAATTTCGTATTCCGTTTTTGCCGTCTTTTTTACGGTAATCATGCTGCTGGTGTTCTATCCTTTGGCTCAAACACAACAGACCAAGGATAAACTGATGGATAAAAAGAAGCAGATTGAGGACGAAATAGCCTATTACAAGAAACTGATAGAAGACACCAAAAACACAAAGAATGTTTCGCTAAACCAACTGGTGCTTCTGAAAAACCAGATAGAAAAGCGTGAAAACCTTATTGACGAGATCAATGTGGAAATGTCGGATCTGGATAACAAGATATCTCAAAACAATGTTGTGGTGCAAAGGTCGACGGAACAGATGAAAGCCCTAAAAGAGGAATACGCCCAAATGGTGTATAATTCCTATAAAAATCGTAATTCTTTCGACCGACTGATGTATATCTTTGCGTCTTCCGACTTCAATCAGGCACATCAGAGGTTGAAATATTTCCAGCAATACAACAATTATCTCAGCCATCAGGTTGACCTTATATCAAACACCACCAACCAGATATTGCAAACCAATCAGGAATTGGTATTGCAAAAGAATAGCAAACAACAATTACTGGTATCGAGTGAGGCCGAAAAGCTGCAACTGGCACAGGAAAAAGAGAAAAAAGATGCCGACCTGAAGAAATTGAAACAAACCGAAGGTGAGTTGCGTAAAAAATTGAAGCAAAAGGAAGAAGAAGCCCGTACCCTGCGCCGCAAGATAGAGTCGGCCATTTCGGACGAGATCAAAAAATCGGCTTTCAAATCGAACAAGACTGTTACCACTACTACCACAGTGAAGAATGTGCTGACCCCTGAAGAGGTCGTTGCCTCTGACAACTTCGCCGGAAACAAAGGCAAGCTACCCTGGCCACTGGAACGCGGTGCTATAACAGGAACCTATGGCGAACATCCCCACCCTGTGCTGGACGGTATCAAGGTGAAGAATAACGGAATCGACATTTCGACTTCCGTCGGAGCTACGGCACGAGCTGTTTTTGCCGGTGTAGTGGCCAGTGTGATCACCATTGCCAACAACAACAAGGCCGTTATTATACGTCACGGAGAGTTCTTCACGGTTTATTCCAACCTGAAATCGGTCTCGGTAGGCAAGGACCAAAAAGTAGGTATTAAACAAGCCATAGGAGTGATAAACTCAAGCAGCGACGACGGCAAAACGGAACTGCACTTCGAAGTATGGCAAGGAAAGATGACCTGTAATCCGGCAGAGTGGATCTCGAAGAGGTAGTTGGAGCAGAACTTCCTTTCAAAATCAATCCTTTTGATCCATAAACCAATGTGTTTTTATTAATTCCTTCTAATGATGTTGGGGTGTCTTTGATATACATTGCGAGAAAAATGTCTTCATCCTCAGAAAAAATCATTACCTTTATTCTCCTAACTATAAACAAAATGGAAAATAAAATTCAACTGCGTTCTCTGGGTCGCAGCGAAATCAAAGTAACACCCATAGGCTTGGGGTGCTGGCAGTTTAGCAAGCAGAACAATCTTGCAGGAAAATTCTGGCCCACACTCGAAGACGACCTGATAACCAAAGTAGTGTCCCTTTCTTTGGAAGGTGGCATCAACTGGTTCGATACAGCCGAAATATATGGCAAAGGAGCATCAGAAAAGGCCTTGTCCAAGGCGCTGCAAGCACTAGGCAAGAGGCCTGGTGATGTGGTCATAGCCACTAAATGGTGGCCCATGTTTCGTTTCGCCTCCAATATTGCAAAAACCATAGACGAACGCATCAGTGCCTTATCTCCCTATCCCATCGACCTTTATCAAGTGCATCAGCCATGGGGCTTTTCGAACGAAAAGAGTGAAGTGTCAGCCATGGCTCTACTCATCGAACGCAAGCTGATCAAAAGCATAGGCGTGAGCA
>CAZNRQ010000125.1:0-8040 GCA_964574845.1 uncultured Bacteroidales bacterium | reverse complement strand
CCGCATTGCTGTGAAAGCCAAGCCCACTATACTAATTGGTGGTGCAGCCATCATGTACCCAGGCTATATCACCATCAAGAGTGAATATGGGGGAGTGAATTAAAAGATTTATCGCTTATTCTATAGCATGCTAAGAAGTTAATAGAAAAAAGGGACCTAAAGGGTCCCTTTTTTTATGGATATCATGTTGGTTAAAATTGTGAAGGAAGTGAATTATCTTGGGTAAATATGCTCTGCTGGAAGTAGTTACTATGCGTGATCATACCCTCAAATTCCAAAAACATATACCTTCAAAAACATGTGCAGAGCATGTCACAATGCGAACAGAGTTGTCACCTTCGTATGCAGAGCATTCACCATCATCTGCAGAGCTGTCACAACCATGTGCAGAGTTGTCACAATCATGTGCAGTCTTATCACCATCACATGCAGACCTGTCACAATCATTTGCAGACTTATCACCCTCATGTGCAGGCCTGTCACAATCAAATGCAGACCTTTCAAAATTACATGCAGACTTGTCACAATCGCATGCAGAGTAATCACCATCATGAGAATCGATTTCACCGTCATGAGCATTAATTTCACCATCATGAACATGCCTTTTTTCAAAATGAAATTTATTTTTAAAAATGCCAATCCCGATTTTCAAATAAATAACTCCTTTGGGTTAAGCCCGTTCAATCAAATTAATTGATAGGGAGGGCTTAGAGCAACACATGACCTCAAACAACCTTCATCCTAATTGACTAAAAACCTAAAATCTAATAGTCTAAAAAAAAGGCCCATGCTCATCGCACAGGCCCTTTGAATACTAAATACTATATACTAAATACCTGTTTAATAAAGTTTCAGCTTCTGCCCAACAATAATCGTGTTATCCGGCAGATTATTCAGTTGTTTGAGTTTGTCAATACTCGTCTTATACAGGTTGGCAATACTGTAAAGAGTTTCGCCAGTAGCTACTTCGTGATAGCGGGGTTTGGCATCTTTCGATGCGGTTTTGCCCACAATATTTTTGGGAGTTTTTGGCTGGCTCTTCACCTTGATGGTTTTGTCTATACCAATCACTTTATATTCGGTGCGGCGGTTCATCTGATAATCTTCTTCCGAGCAGCTCACGCCATCGGTGCATTTGTTCACGGGTTGGGTTTCGCCATAACCTTTGGCAGTAATACGTTTTTTATCGATACCCTTACCTACAATATATTTTACGGCAGCATCGGCACGTTTCTGCGAAAGCGTATTGTTATACTCATTCGATCCGCGGCAGTCGGTATGCGAACCCAGTTCTACCAGTATCTGTGGATTTTCGTTCAGCACCACCACAAGGTTGTCAAGTTCCACTGCCTGGTCGGGCCTGATATCCGATTTGTCGAAATCATAATAAATATTGTACAAGGCAATTGGCTTTTCAATAACCAGTTTGTCGAAAGTGAGCTCCACAACAAGAGTATCATTTTTAGTGAGGCATTTGGCTTCCACAGTCTTCATTTGCGAAAGATATCCCTCTTTTTTTCCGCGAATTTCATAAGTTGTTCCGCAATCGGCCGTTTCAAACAGACTGCCTTTGGCATCCGAAGTATACTTTTTAGTCTTGGCTGAAGTTTGGTTCACAATTTCCAGATCAACGCCTGCCAACGGGCCCAGCTTATTATTATCAAGTTTTTCTTTGGTCACTACCGAAAGGATCAGGTTCTTCGGTGGATTTTCCACAAAACTGTAGATATCATCGCTGCCCATACCACCGGCCCGGTTCGAAGCCAGGTACCCGGCTTTGCCTACCTCTGTGAAATAGATGGAAAAATCGTCACGCGATGAGTTCAGTGGGAACTTCAGGTTTTCAGGAGCCGACCAGTTATTCTTGCTGCCTTTGGCGGCAAAAATATCAAGTCCACCCAGTCCCGGCAAGCCTTCGCTCGAAAAGAACAGGGTGCCGCTTGCGTCCATATAGGGGAACAATTCTTTGCCGTTGGTGTTGATCACATTCCCGCAATTCACAGGTTTGCCCCATGTGCCGTCGCTGTTTTTCTCACTGTAGTAAATATCCGTTGCGCCAATTCCGCCCGGCATATCCGATGCAAAATACATTACTTTTCCATCTGGCGAAAGAGCCGGATGACCCACCGAATATTCTTCAGGTTTATTGTAGGCAAAGGGTTTAATATCCGTCCATTTGCCGTTGGCATATTTGGCTGTAAATATTGTCAGTCGGTTCACATAATCCGATGATTTGGAAAGATCGAACCAGTTGGTAGGGTCGGGGTTGAGAGGTTTTTTCGGAACCTTCACCATCAGGGTGCGCGTAAAATACATAGTCTGATCGGCTGTGGTGAACACTCCCGGTCCGTTGTGATAATCATTGTTCAGGTCGGCCACAGGTTTTATTTCGTTCAGGGTGGTACCGGCTTTATCAGTATTCATGTAATACAGCTTGTAATACGGATTCAATGTTCCGCTGTAAAGCTCGTTATTGCTGTATTTAACACCTTCCAGTTTGCGGTCGGAAGTGATGATGTAGCCTTTTTCGAAAGGGATCAGTCCGAATTCCGAGTTAGAAGAGTTGAACACCTTAGCATTGGTGATGTCGAAATAAGTAGGTTTGTCTATCCATTTCTCCGATTTCTTGCAGGCATCTATCCATTGGTCCACCTGTGCGCTTTCGGCCGGAACCATTGCTTTATAGGCCTTAAACTGTGTGATGGCTGCATCGTATTGCCCTTCCGATTTCAGCAGATTGGCATAGTTCAGTTTATCCGAAGCTTTTGCTTCTTTATAGGCAACCACTTTTCCCATCCATTCGGTAGCTGATTTGGAATCGTTCACCATCATATAGCACTGGGCCAGGCTGCGTGCATCATCAATAGCGGGAGTGTTGGTTTTAAAATAGTCGGTGTACAGTGTGATGGCTTTCTGATATTCATAATTTAAAACCATTTGCTGTGCTTTCTGCAGGTTGTTCTGTGCAAAAGTGCTGCCGGCGATCAGAAAAACAAAAATGAACAGTGCAATATTTTTCATTTTGAATAGTTTTGTTTTCATAAGCTTTGTGTGATTAAATTAAAAATATCTGGGTGATTTCATCTTTGTTCCAACTTTCTTTGGGAAGGAGTAACCGATCTCTATCTCATGACCCGAATATCCGCTCAGCTTCGATAGTGACCATGTGTAAGCATACCCAATCCTCAAACTGCGGGTGATGTTCCATTCGGCCAGAAATACCATAGCATCCTGATATTTGAGAGTATTACCAACTTTTGATGCATTAAAAATAGGTGCACCAAAACGCCCGGTGATGCCCAGCCATATCTTTTCTTTGATAAGGAAGAACAAATTGATGTCAATATTCGTGGGTGCCTTGAAATCTTCCCTGATCATAAAGCTGGGTTTTATCTTCAGACTCTTACCTGCATCAAACAGATAACCTGTAGAAATGAAATAATGCCTCACAGGTTTTGCCACTATCATATTTTCGCTTTTCGAGATATCGGCCAAAAGGTCGGATGCTGAAAACCCGAAATAAAATCGCCTTGAGTAGAGAAAGAGACCGGCTTTCGAGTCGAACCTTAGTGCACTTTCTTTGGTAATGGGTATGGCAGGGTCGTCGGCATCTTTGGTGTCCAGTTTTGATCCGTCAACCATAGAATTTGTAATGCCAATAGCCAACCCTAATGACAACCTCCATTTTTCGCTGAATTTAATGAAGTAGGCAAAACTTCCGAATAAACTTTGTGTTGATTGTGCACCAATTTTGTCATTGAGGAAGTGAACACCATAACCCATATTCTTGGTGATAGGCCCTTCGGCGCTTATCGTTTCTGTGGTAGGCGAACCTTTGAACCCTGTCCATTGCGAGGCAAATGTACCATTTATATTATGCTGTTGTTTGGTTCCAACATAAGCCGGATTGATAAGCATCTGGTTAAAAATATACTGACTGAATGGCGAGTTTTGTTGTGCATAGCCTGATAATACAATAACTACCAAAACTGAAATAATGATTAGTCTTTTCATGGTTTTTGTTTTTTTGGAATATTATATTATTTATTGGGTTAACGTAATAGGGTAATATAGCCTTTCAATGTGGTCATATCATAGCACATGTTCACTTTCAGTACATAGAAGTAGGTGCCCTCGTTTAGTCCACCGCCGTCCCAATCGTTCAGGTATCCGTTTTTCGAATACACTTCATTTCCCCAGCGGTTGATGATTACCAGTTCGTTTTCGGGATAGAGTTCAAGGTTTTCTATGAACCAGACATCATTTTTCCCGTCACCGTTTGGCGAAAAAGCATTGTGAATCACCAGGTCGACCTTGGGATCCTTTAATATTTCGACGGAAAAGACTCCGGTACATTCTCTGCTATCAGTAACCGTAACGGTGAAAACCTGGCTGGGAAGATCACTAATCTTTGCCGTGGTTGCACCGTTCGACCATAAATAAGTGTATGAAGGGGTCCCGCCTGCAGGAACCACTTCTACAGAGCCTCCAGTGGTTCCAAAGCAATTCGAATTGGAATAATAGAGGAAGGTTCCCGTGATAGAATCAGGGTTGATGATAAATATCTCCGAAATATTCACTGTGCAACCATGAGAGTCTGTTACAACTACTCCATAAGTTCCACCCGGCAGGTTATCAAAGACATTTGAACTCTGTGGTGTACCTCCGTTCAGGGCATAAGTATATGGTAAGGTTCCCCCCTGAGCAGTAACCGTAATGCTGGCATCGCTTACATTATGGCAGGAAACCTGCTGTGACCATTGAGCCGAGGCTGTCAATAGGTTGGGTTGAGTGATCAATACTGTATCTGTTTTCGAACAACCTACACTGTCTGTCACGGTAACTATATAGGTTCCCGCCCCCAGATTGTTTGCAATTTGTGTGTTCTGAGGTGGACTGGTATTCCAGGAGTAAATATAATCACCTAAACCATTGGTAGCAGCGACTGTGGCCTGTCCATCAGTTAGTCCGAAACAGGATACATTAGAAGTGGTTGTGGCATTCAGCGTAATATTACTAACAGCAACCGTATGCGTGGTGACACTTGATGTGCAACCGTACATGCTTACACTTAATGTTATATTGTAAATACCTGCCGCTGGCCAGTGAACAGTATAAGTTTCCAGGCCACCAATAGGTGTTGCAGTTCCTCCATCAAAATTCCAGATGTATGTAGCATCATTCGTTCCGGTTCCGGTATAGGTAACCGTCGAATTTCCCAATCCGCAAACAGGAGTAGTAGCTGTGAAAGTTGATGTCTGAATCGGATTTACCGTAATCTGATAAGTTGAAGGAATTCCACTACAGTTATTGGCTGAAGGTGTAACCGTGATTGTCGCATAAATCGGGCTTATTCCCGGATTGGTCGCTGTAAACGAAGGGACATTAACATTTCCACTGGCTGCCAATCCAATTGCTGTATTGCTGTTGGTCCAGGCATAAGTGGTTCCGGAAACCGGGCCGGTAAATGCAGATGCAGGAATGATACCCCCTGTGCATATCACAATATCTTGAGGTACTACAACTGTGGGAGTCGGGTTAACAGTAATAATATAACTGGAGGAAGTACCTGTACAGTTATTGGCAGTCGGTGTAACAGTTATGGTTGCGGATATTGGAGCAGTTCCGGTATTTGTAGCTGTAAAGGATGGTATATTCCCGATACCATTGGCGCCAAGCCCAATGGCAACATTGCTGTTTGTCCAGGCGTAGCTTGTACCTTGCGTTGGACTTGTAAATACAGCAGTTGGTATTGTTCCTCCATTGCAAATTACAATATTGGACGGAACAACAACAACGGCAGTTGGATTCACCGTAATAGTGTAGGTCGAGGGAGTTCCCGTACAACTATTTGCAGTTGGCGTTACAGTAATGGTTGCAGTAATCGGGTTGCTTCCTGTATTGGTTGCCGTGAAAGAAGGTATGTTCCCATTCCCGCTGGCAGCAAGCCCAATGGCTGTATTGCTGTTGGTCCATGCAAAAGTAGCTCCGGGAGTAGTACTGGTAAAAAAGGTAGCTGGAACATTACCACCATTACAAATCACGATGTTCGCAGGGACAACAACGGTTGCAGTTGGATTCACAGTGATAGTGTAGTTAGATGGAGTTCCTGTACAACCATTGGCAGACGGAGTAACCGTTATTGTTGATGTCACAGGCAGTGGGCCTGTATTGGTAGCAGTAAAGGATGGAATATTTCCGATTCCGCTGGTTGCCAATCCTATTGTGGCATCGCTATTGGTCCACGTATAAGTTGACCCCGGGGTAGGGCTTGAAAAAGCGGTAGCATTAATGGTAGTTCCGTTACAAACCACAATATTCGATGGAACAACCACGGTAGGAGTTGGGTTCACCGTTATAATATAAGTGGAAGGAGTTCCTGTACAGCTATTAGCTGATGGAGTAACGGTTATTGTTGCTATAATTGGTAAGCTACCGGCATTCGTTGCCGTAAACGAAGGAACATCTCCAATTCCATTTGTACCTAAACCTATAGCAGTATTGCTGTTTGTCCATGCAAAAGTTGTTCCGGGTGTTGTGCTGGTAAAAGCTGTGGTGGGAACCAATACTCCGTTACATACAGAGAAATTTGCCGGTACAATTACTGTCGCAGTTGGATTTACAGTAATAGTGTAAGTGGAGGGAGTGCCGGAACAACCGTTTGCTGATGGTGTAACTGTTATATTACCTGCGATGGGAACCGGACCGGAATTAGTTGCTGTAAATGAGGGTACATTTCCATTTCCGCTGGCAGCCAAACCAATGGCTGTATTACTGTTGACCCAACTAAAAGTACTACCTGTTGTTGGACTTGTGAAAACGGAGGCAGGTACAGTTACTCCATTGCAAATAGCAAAGCTGGTAGGGACAACCACAGTTGGAGTCGGGTTGACAGTAATTGTATAGGTTGAAGTAGTTCCCGCACAACCATTAGCTGATGGAGTAACAGTAATGGTTGCTGTTATGGGTGCAATACCCGGGTTTGTAGCGGTAAATGAAGGTACATTTCCAATTCCGTTGGCACCCAAACCTATGGAGGTATTGTTGTTCGTCCAGGTAAAAGTTGCACCCGGAGTTGTGCTGGAAAAAACTGTGGCCGGAACTGTTGCACCGTTGCAAACAGCAAAGTTGGAAGGTACAACCACTGTTGGGGTCGGGTTTACAGTAATGGTATATGTCGAAGGAGTTCCCTGACATCCATTTGCGGAAGGGGTAACTGTAATAATCCCCGAAATTGGAGTGGCTCCGGCATTGGTTGCTGT
This sequence comes from uncultured Bacteroidales bacterium, assembly GCA_964574845.1. Taxonomy (GTDB): domain Bacteria; phylum Bacteroidota; class Bacteroidia; order Bacteroidales; family CAIWKO01; genus CAIWKO01. The sequence continues at coordinate 778 of CAZNRQ010000125.1, read as the reverse complement.
AAAGGAAGGAACATCTCCAATACCATTGGCCCCAAGTCCTATAGAAGTATTACTATTTGTCCAGGCAAAGGTTGTTCCGGGAGTAGGACTTGTAAAAGCAGTAGCAGGAATGGTTGCTCCATTGCAAACCGCAAAACTGGAAGGAACCGTGACAGTCGGTGTTGGGTTCACTGTGATGGTATATGTCGAAGAGGTGCCGGGACAACCATTGGCAGAGGGCGTAACAGTAATAGTACCGGAGATAGGAGAGGAGCCTGCATTAGTGGCTGTAAACGCCGGAACATTGCCAACACCATTGGCACCAAGTCCTATTGCTGTATTACTATTTGTCCATGCAAAGGTAGTTCCAGGTGTTGGACTAGTAAATGCACTAGCAGGAACAGATGCTCCGTTGCAAACAGCAAAGTTTGATGGGACAACCACGGTTGGTATAGGGTTGATAGTGATAGTATATGTTGAAGGAGTTCCGGGACAGCCATTAGCTGATGGCGTTACAGTAATAGTACCAAATATAGGAGTGGTTCCGGCATTAGTTCCTGTAAATGCCGGAACATTGCCAATGCCATTGGCACCAAGTCCAATTGCAGTATTACCATTTGACCATGCAAAAGTAGTTCCGGGAGTAGGACTGGTAAAAGCACTAGCCGGAACTGTGGCACCGCTGCATACAGCAATATTTGAAGGAACAGTTACAGTGGGTGTCGGATTTACAGTAATGGTATACGTAGAAGGAGTTCCCGGACATCCGTTGGCAGATGGAGTTACAGTAATAGTGCCG
>CAZNRQ010000124.1:0-8047 GCA_964574845.1 uncultured Bacteroidales bacterium | reverse complement strand
CGTCGGGTGGCCAGGTACTCCCGGCTATCAAAACCAAAAAGTCTTTAGCAAAAGCAGCCACCAAAGGGAAAGATCTCTTTTGTTCGGCCACACTGAGCACCCGGTCGAACCGGGTATCGCCCGAAACGAAACCGTTCTTATATCCTGCACTTTGTAGCAGTTGTAACGAGGATTTATCTTGAACAAATATCTTATCAATCATTTTCAGGTTGCTACGGAACCAGCCGCCATACCATGTAAAAAAGTATTGGTTAGGCCGAAACTTAACCGAGAAAAAGCACAATGGAATATTCCTTCTGCGAATTGCCCGAATGTAGTTAAACCAAAACTCGTATTTCACAAAGAAAATCATCTGAGGATTTACCAGGTCGAGAAATCGTCCGGAATTTCTTTTCGTATCAGCTGGTAAATAAAAAATATGATCAGCACCTTCGTAGTTTTTCCTGATTTCATAGCCTGATGGTGAAAAGAAAGTCAGTACAATTTTATGATCGGGAAATTCTTTTCGGAATTGTTCCATGACCGGTCGTCCCTGTTCAAATTCGCCAAGCGAAGCTGTATGAAACCAAATGTGTTTTTGAGTAACATCAATTTGCGATTGAATATTTTTGAAAATATCGTTTCTTCCGTTTACCCATTTTTTTGCCTTGGGATTAAATAGCGATGCCAAGCGGATAAGACCGGTGTAAACGTAAATGGAAATATTATACAAAAAGAACATCCCGGATGTTTATTTATAATAATAGCCGACAGGAGCTCTTCTATAAAGAGGAATTAACCAGCCAACACGGAATGTATAAAAGTAATCGTGTTTTTGTTCAGTATCGCGGCTCATTGTATTGAAATTATAGGCCCGGCGAAACTTGGTGAAAGCTTGAGTGAATTCAAATCCGGCATAAAAAGAATAGAGGCGCTTGTTACCCATGTAAAAATATCCAAGGAATTCGGTAAGTGAGACTCCGTTTGCCATTTCATCATAGCCCTTTTTATAATCACCTTTTAGTTGTGGAGCAGTATTATTCGGATTGGTGATCTTGATCCTGTGTTGCAGATATCCGGGTTGAAATGTCAGCATAATCCCCGAATTGGGATTTGGAGATAATACAGGGAAAATCTTTCCAATCTTGACCGACATATTATATCCTGCTTCTGTAAAATTTACCTGGGCATATTCACCGGATGAAGTAATGACATACCCGTCGGAAGTTGAAATTCTGGAAAGAATAGACGCTTCATCTTTTACTTTTCCGCCGAACAAATAATTATACTCAGCACCGAACAACCAGTTTTTCTTTATTTTATATTGAAATCCCCCGCCAACAGACGAATTTCCACCAAAACGTTTGGAAATGTCTCCGCTATTCAATTGGAAGCCATAGGTAAAATAAAACATTGGGGCATTTATAGCTGAATCCTTAACATTGACCTGAGCCTTTAAAAAAAGTGTCGAAAAAATACAGACACATAACCAAGCAAACTTTTGCATTTCCTGAATTTTGAGCAAAATTAACCAAAAAAAATTACTGCATACCAAACGTATAAGAGTATTAAATTAGTGTAGCAATGTGCAAAAAGTTTACAGGGTAATAGAATTCGTCCTGAAAACTTCATTGATTATTGTCAACAAATTTCTGTAAAGTTATATCTTTGCACGTAAAATCAACACATTCACTCAAAACAACACTATATATGCGCAAGATAATGATGGTTGACTTGAAGAGTCAATACGAAAAAATTAAAACTGAAATTGATGCGGCCGTTCTTGAGGTTATTGACTCAACAGCTTTTATTAACGGTCCTGCAGTAAATAAATTCCAAAAAGATTTGGAAGCTTATCTAAATGTAAAACACGTTATTCCGTGTGCAAATGGCACGGATGCATTGCAGGTATCCATGATGGCTCTGGATCTGAAACCCGGGGATGAGGTGATTACAACTTCCTTTACCTTTATTGCCACTGCCGAAGTAATTGCACTGCTCGGATTAACCCCAGTTTTGGTAGATGTCTTGCCTGATACTTTTAATATCGATCCTGCTGCAATCGAAAGAGCCATTACACCAAAAACTAAGGCAATTGTACCGGTTCATTTATTTGGTCAGGCTGCAGATATGGAAGAAATAATGGAAATTGCTGAGAAGCATGATCTTCATGTAATTGAAGACAATTGTCAGGCCATAGGCGCTGATTATATTTTTAAGGATGGAATTAAGAAAAAAGCAGGGACAATTAGTATTGTGGGATGTACATCGTTTTTCCCCTCGAAGAATTTGGGTTGCTATGGTGATGGCGGAGCTGTTTTCACTAACGACGATGATTTGGCAACCAAGTTGCGTCAGATTGTTAATCATGGAATGACGGTTCGCTATTATCATGATATGATTGGTGTAAATTCTCGCCTCGATAGTATTCAGGCGGTTATTCTTGATATTAAACTTGCCCGTTTAGATGAATATTGTGCCGCTCGTAATAAAGCGGCAGCCTATTATGATAATGCCTTTGCAAATCATCCTAAATTAATAACCCCGGTGCGAAGTAAAAGTTCATCTCACGTTTTTCATCAGTATACTTTGGTAACAAATGATGTTGATCGCAATAAACTTGTTGAATTTCTAAATAGCAAAAATGTACCGGCAATGATATATTATCCTGTACCTTTGCACATGCAAAAGGCTTATCTCGATCCACGTTACAAAGAAGGTGACTTCCCAATCACGGAAACCTTATGCAAGAAAGTGTTTTCGCTTCCCATGCATACAGAGTTGGATGAAGAGCAATTACAGTATATTACATCATCCGTTCTTGAATTTTTGAACCAATAGCTTAATTAATTGATTATGGATAAAACATATTTTGCGCATGAAACTGCAGTAATTGATTCCGGTTGCAAGATTGGTAGTGGAACCAAAATATGGCACTTCTCCCATATCATGTCCAATTGCGAGATTGGCCAAAATTGCAATATTGGCCAAAATGTCGTGGTTTCACCAGAAGTGATTCTGGGCAATAATGTTAAGATACAAAACAATGTATCTCTTTATACCGGCGTGATTTGCGAAGACGATGTGTTTTTAGGACCCTCAATGGTTTTTACCAATATTATTAATCCACGGAGTGCTGTGATACGCAAGGATCAATACATGAAGACAATTGTAAAAAAAGGTGCATCTATTGGTGCTAATGCAACCATTGTTTGTGGGCACAATATTGGAGAATATGCTTTCATTGGGGCTGGTGCGGTTGTTACTAAAGAAGTCCCCGCTTATGCTTTGGTAGTTGGTAATCCTGCCAGACAGATGGGTTGGATCAGTGAATACGGTCATAGACTTGATTTTAATTCAGAAGGCATAGCCATATGTCAGGAAAGCAAGGAGAAGTACAAGTTTCAAAGTGGTTTTGTTTCTAAAATAGTATAATATGAAATTGAACCTCTTAATATTATCAATGATTTTAATAATCGTTTTTTTTACAGCATGCACAAAGGCGGGCTGCGATGATTGTATTTACCAAAAGCAGGAGTTTTGTAAAGCGATAGCAGAGGTAAATTGCAACAGTGCATATTTAACCAATAATATTGAACAATTGACCAGGGCATGTGGTAGCAGCGATGCCACATCATTTATTTCAATAACTACTCAAAATTGCACACAAGGGACCTTAACTTGTCCTCAATGTGAATAAAATCCTCAATTATGATCAAAGCAATTTCGGAAAATGAAAAAGTAAAATTCGCGGTTGTTGGATGCGGACATATCGGTAAACGCCATGCGGAAATGATAGTCCGGAATCCGGAAGCAGAATTAATTGCCTTATGTGATATTAAACCAAAAGAAAAACTGGGTATTGAAGCCTTTAAAGTTCCATTTTTCAATAATATTGATGATATGCTTTCCTCCGGATTGGAGTTTGATGTTGTAAATGTTTGTACACCTAATGGCTTGCATGTTGACCATTCTTTTAAATCACTAAGTGCCTTTAAACATGTGGTTTGTGAAAAACCTATGGGCTTAACCAAATCCACTGTGGAACAAGTGATTTATAAATCTCTTCAGGTTTCTAAACGTCTGTTTTTGGTAATGCAAAACCGATACTCGCCTCCCTCTGTTTGGATAAAAGAGGTAATTGACAACAAACTACTCGGTGAAATTTATCTTGTACAGTTGAATTGTTACTGGAATCGTGATGAACGCTATTATAAAAAGGTTGATTGGAAAGGGTTGCAGGATCTCGATGGTGGCACTCTCTTTACACAATTCTCGCATTTTATCGACATAATGTATTGGCTTTTTGGCGACATCACAGATATACAAGGAATTTTTGCAGATAATAACCATAAAGACCTTACTGATTTTGAAGATTCAGGTTTTGTTAATTTCAAATTTATCAATGGGGGCATTGGTAGTCTGAATTATTCTACCTCAGTCTGGGACAGAAATCTTGAAAGCAGTATGACTATCATTGGATCGAATGGAAGCATTAAGATAGGAGGTCAATACATGAACGAAGTGGATTATTGTCACATCAAGGGTTATACAATGCCCGAATTAGAGGCAGCAAATCCAGCTAATGATTATGGCGCGTATAAAGGATCTGCGGCCAATCATCATTATGTTATCGAAAACGCTGTTGACACCTTAAAGGGGCGTACCTCAATTACTACAAATGCGCTTGAAGGCTTAAAAATTGTAGAAATTATCGAACGTATTTACGAAGTCAGAAATAAGAAATTCAAAAAATAAACACCTTAAAAACTACACGTATGAATCTCTATGAACAACTGTTGGCAAAACAAACAAAACTATCAGTAATTGGATTGGGCTATGTTGGGTTACCCATTGCCCTTGAATTTGCAAAAAAGATTAAAGTAATAGGTTTCGATATCAAGGAGGACAGGGTAGAAATGATGAAAAATCAAATTGATCCTAGTGAAGAGCTACCTTCCTCGGCATTTGAGGATTGCGATATTCAATTTACTGCCAAATTGGAAGATCTTCAGGACGCAACATTCCATATTGTTGCCGTTCCTACACCCATCGATAATCATAATTTGCCCGATTTACGTCCCTTGTTATCTGCAACTCGCACTGTGGCTAAAGTGTTGAAAAAAGGAGATTATGTAGTTTACGAATCAACAGTTTATCCTGGTTGTACGGAAGAGGATTGTATTCCTATATTGGAAGAAATTTCGGGATTAAAGTTCATTAAGGATTTCAAAGTAGGGTTCTCTCCTGAACGCATCAATCCTGGAGATAAAGATCATACCATTACTACAATCACAAAAGTGGTTTCGGGATGCGATGACGAATCACTTGATATAGTTGCTAAAGTTTACGAATTGGTAGTGGTTGCAGGTGTTCACAGAGCATCATCCATAAAGGTGGCCGAATCTGCTAAGATTATCGAAAACACTCAGCGCGATGTAAACATTGCCCTTATGAATGAACTTTCAATAATTTTCAATCGTATGGGTATAAATACTTTTGAAGTTTTGGAAGCCGCAGGAACCAAATGGAACTTCCTCAAGTTCTATCCTGGCTTGGTCGGCGGTCATTGTATTGGCGTGGATCCATATTATCTTACTTATAAAGCCAAAGAATTCCGGTATCACGCACAGATCATCAATTCCGGACGTTTTGTGAACGACTCAATGGGTTTTTATGTGGCCAAACAAACCGTGAAAAAAATTATTGCTACCGGTAAAAATGTATTGGCATCAAGAGTTCTGGTCATGGGAGTTACTTTTAAGGAAAATGTCAGCGATATACGTAATTCAAGGGTAGCCGATGTGATCTCTGAGCTTAAGACTTACGGTGTGAATGTGGATGTGGTTGATCCCTATGCAAATGTAGAAGAAGTTAAACACGAATATGGCTTTGAAATGGTTCAAGCTCCTTCAGGAAAGTATGATGCAATCATTATCGCTGTTTCTCATAATGAATATGTTAAACTGACAGAATCTGATTTTAAAGTCATGGCCGCAGATAAATGTATACTCGTCGATATCAAAGGAATGTATCGCTCCAAAATAAAGGAGTTAACTTACTGGAGCCTGTAAAGTCAAATGAAAATTCTGGTCACAGGCGGTACTGGCTTTATTGGATCTCACACAGTAGTTGAATTGCAGCAATGTGGCTTCGAAGTTGTCATCGCTGATAATCTGTCGAATTCTTTCGAAAATGTAGTAGATGCTATTCAACAGATTACTGGCATCAGGCCTGCCTTTGTAAATACTGATATTAGCAGTGCTGAACAGACCATACGTTTGTTCGAAAAACATAATGATATTGAGGGTGTAATTCACTTTGCGGCTTTCAAAGCAGTAGGAGAGTCTTCACAACTCCCATTAAAATATTACCACAACAATCTTTTCTCACTGGTAAATTTATTAATGGTGATGCAGGAAAACAAGGTCAACAACCTTGTTTTTTCGTCCTCATGCACTGTTTATGGTCAACCTGATGAATTACCTGTGGACGAACAATCACCTGTCAAAAAGGCCTTGTCTCCCTATGGGAACACCAAGCAAATTTCGGAAGAGATAGTTTATGATATCGTAAAGACTTCTAATCTTAATGCCCTTCTGCTACGGTATTTTAATCCTATTGGCGCTCATGAATCTGCTTTGATAGGTGAGTTGCCCATTGGTGTGCCAAACAATCTGGTCCCCTATATAACACAAACAGCCATGGGCAAACGTTCTTACCTAAGTGTTTATGGTAAGGATTATGATACTCCTGACGGCACTTGTGTGCGGGATTATATTCATGTGGTGGACCTTTCCAAGGCACATGTGGTGGCCCTAAACCGCTTGCTGAGAAAGGAAAATCAAAGCAATTGCGAAATATTTAATCTGGGAACCGGAAAGGGATATTCTGTGTTGGAGGTAATCAAGTCTTTTGAGAAAATATCAAATATCAAACTACCTTACAAAATTGTAGACAGACGACCCGGAGATGTTGATAAAATCTGGGCTGATAACCGTTTGGCGAATGAAGTTTTAGGGTGGAAGGCCAACAAAGACTTGGACGAAATGATGCTGTCGGCCTGGAATTGGGAACTGAAATATTCTGAAAAAACGAAAACCAATCAATAATATGAGCAAAAAAAATCTGTTGATCACCGGAGGTGCCGGATTTATCGGTTCGCATGTGGTACGTCTGTTTGTCAATAAGTACGCGGATTACAACATTGTCAACCTGGACAAGCTTACCTACGCGGGGAATCTGCAAAACCTTACTGATGTGGATAAATCACCCAACTATACTTTTGTCAAAGGCGACATCACCGATGCGGATTTTATACAAAAGTTGTTTCAGCAATATCAATTCGATGGCGTGATTCATCTGGCCGCCGAGTCGCATGTAGATCGTTCCATCTCCAATCCCATGGAATTTGTTTATACCAATATCATAGGTACCGTTACGTTGTTGAATGCTGCCCGCACCTTGTGGAAAGATAATTTCGACGGCAAAAAGTTTTACCATATTTCGACTGATGAGGTGTATGGCTCCTTGGGTGATGAAGGTTTCTTTACGGAAGAAACCGCTTATGATCCACGTAGCCCTTATTCGGCATCCAAAGCCAGTTCCGATCATTTGGTCAGAGCATATTTTCACACTTTTGGACTTCCTGTGGTGGTTTCAAATTGTTCGAATAACTACGGTCCCAATCACTTTCCTGAAAAACTCATCCCTTTGATGATTAATAATATTATTAATAACAAGCCGCTTCCTGTTTACGGAAAAGGTGAGAATGTCCGGGACTGGTTGTATGTGATTGATCATGCCAGAGCTATTGATGTAATATTTCATAAAGGCAGGGTCGGTGAAACCTACAACATTGGTGGACACAATGAATGGACCAACATTGACCTGGTAAGGCTACTTTGTTCTTTAATGGACATAAAACTGGGTAGACAGGCCGGAACTTCAGCGAAATTGATTAACTTTGTTAAAGACAGGGCCGGGCACGATCTTCGTTATGCAATTGACTCGTCAAAGCTCAGCAATGAGTTGGGATGGCAACCCTCATTACAGTTTGAAGAAGGCC
>CAZNRQ010000123.1:0-8069 GCA_964574845.1 uncultured Bacteroidales bacterium | reverse complement strand
CCTATTACCAGCGTGCCTTGGTGAACCTCGAACTGAAAAAAGAAAACGAGGCCCTCACCGATCTCTCGAAAGCCATAGCTCTCAAGCCTGATTTCAAAGATGCTTACCTCCATCGGGTGGATATTTATGCTCAGCGCCAAAACCACACCCTGCTCATAGCCGACATCACCCAACTCCTCAGCCTGAAGACCGAAAGCCCCGACTTGTATAAAAAACGCGCTTTGGCCTCTTTTGCCCTGGCAAAATACACCGATGCCATCAACGATTTCACCATGCTCACTGTGAAATACGCATCCAAAGATGCCGATGTTTTTTACAAGCGTGGCCTCTGTTACCAGAAACTTTCGAAAACCACCGAAGCTTTAAAAGACTTTACCAAGGTATCGCAGCTGCAGCCCCGCAACGATACCGTTTGCCTGCGCATTGCCGAAATAAACATTGCCATGAACAAGGCTCCCAACGCCCTCATCAATTACAACAAGGCTCTTTCTATCAATCCCGATAATCCTTCGGCCCATGTTGGGCGCGCCGGGCTTTTCATGAATCAGAAAAAATATCAGCAGGCCTCCGACGATCTCGATCTGGCCATACGTGCCGATGCCAACGGCGAATATTATTATCTTCGTGCCTGCTGCCGCGATCAGTTGAACAACCGCAAGGGAGCCTGCGACGACCTACAGTCGGCCCTGGCCCTGGGCTATAAAAAGGCGGGCGAAACCATCAGCAAGATCTGTAAATAGAAGTTCAGAAAAAAATAAATTTTCTGAAAAGGCTTAATTATTTTCAAAAAAAATTATATTTGTACTTCTTTTCGTCTAAATTTTTACAATATGGAAAAACTAAAACGCTTCTTATTAATTCTCATCGGTATTGCTCTGATGATTCCTGTAATGAATTCCTGCAAAAAAGGCGACGAAGATCCTTCGTTTTCCTTCTATTCGCGCAAGCATCGTTTGTGCCAGGACTGGAAATTTTCCTATTATAAAAGGATACAGCAGGACAATGATACCATCACTTCATGGGAATTCGACGGTTCGTCATTACGCAAGCTGGTAGGCACGCAAATGTATATTTCTTCGGCCGTTATGAAGATAACCTTCAAAACCGATGGTTCTTATGTTTGGGACGAAAACGTTGCCACAGATACTTCCACCTACACCTATTATGAAGAAGGCAGTTGGTATTTCACCGGTGGCGGCAAAGACAGCGATACCAAATACAAAGAATTGTTGGCCCTGCAAACCAACAAAGCTACCCGCACGTTGCAGGCAGGAGGCATAACAACTACCGATAATTATTACAGTACAGGAAATGTAGATGCCACTGTTTACAACATCATCAAACTGGCCAGCGACGAAGTCAAACTGAAATCGCGATTGGAAACCAATTTCATTCAGATATCGCCCAACCAAACGGACCTGAAGATACTTACGGTGGAAATAACCCTCAAGAAAAGTTTGTAAAATCTTTCGAAAGAATTTTGTTATTGTGATTTTATTGTGTAAGTTTATCATCAATTATTAACCAAAAAAAATAAAAAAACCTATGAAAAGATTATTATTAGTATTGTTGGTAGCTTTTATCGCTATCCCAACATTTCAGGCATGTAAAAAAGGTGCCAACGATCCAGCCATTTCCTTCAAATCCAGAAAAGCCCGTTTATGCGGCGACTGGACGTTAAAATCTGGTAGTACTACCGTAGTAAGTGGAGGTAGCAGTACTGTTTATACTTATACTGGTTCAACAGTATCTTCCAGTGGCGGCGGATCTGCCAATTATACAGAAGCTATGTCGATTGTTAAAGACGGAACTTTTAAATACACCATTATGAATAATGGAGCCAGCAGGGTTTCTGAAGGTCAATGGTATTTTATGGATGGTAACAAAGACAAAAAAATTAAGGATAAAGAAGTGGTTGCATTTTATGAAACTACAATTACCTACACTCCTGCAGGCGGTACAGCATCTGTATCCACCTATGTAGGTATTTCCCCCGATTACGTTTGGCAACTGGATGAACTGAAGAGCAAAGAAATTATTGTTCTTACAGATGAATCAAGCACTTCAGGTGGTTCGACCTCTACAAGGAATGGAACTATGACCTACGAAAAGAAATAATACTTATTTCTATAATAAAAGAAGTCCCGCTTTGAACGGGACTTTTTTTTTGTTTTTTCATTTTGCTATTATTACGTAAGTTTGTGGTCAGTTATAAATCAAATCAGTTAAAAATTATGAAGAAATTTGTTTTTATTGCACTGGTATTAATTATAGTAATGCCGGCATTTCAATCTTGTAAAAAAGGTGCGAACGATCCCGCCATTTCTTTAAAATCCAGAAAAGCCCGTCTTTGCGGCGTTTGGAATCTTACCAAAGGTTCCGAAGTAATAACTTATAGCGATGGAACTATTGAATCCTATACTTACAACGGGACGCAGGTTGTACACGAAAAAACCGGTCAGCCAACAGAAACCAAAGTCTACATCAAACAGATTACCATCAACAAGGATGAAACTTATGCATTCACCACTACAGATGACGACTACCAGTATTTAGATGAAGGAGCCTGGTATTTTGGGCCAAAAAGCAAAGAACTCGATCTGAAAAATAAGGAAACAGTTTGTTTCGCACAAAAGCATTATGTTTCTATTCCTTCGGGCGGATCTACTACCGATATCCATATGGGGGGAACTCATGCGGTGGGTTATCCCAGTGTTTGGCAGCTCGACAGGCTGGCAAGTAAAGAGTTGGTAGTGTTGATCGATGAAGAATATTCTGTCAATTCGGGTTCCTATACTTCGAAAGGGAGTATGACATACGAGAAAAAATAATTTAATAATCATTCAGGCATAAGTCCCGTTTTTTTACGGGACTTTTTTTTTGTCAGAAAACCGGAAATGCTGATATTTGAAATGAAGTATTAGCCAAAGCAAAAAGACTATAGCTTTATAAGGGTGATAACTTCCCGCTTTATTTCATAGTACTTTCGGAAGACAATAATTTATCAATGATTAGACACAATAAAAAAAATAAGGCTGCGTTTATTTGCGTAAATTTGTATTAATTATAAACCAATAAACAATTATCATGAGAAAATTATTAGTAGTGCTGTTGGTGACACTTATAGCTGTCCCAACTTTTCAAGCCTGTAAAAAAGGTCCAAACGATCCTTTAATTTCATTTAAATCGAGAAATGCAAGAATTACAGCAAAATGGAAATTAACTAAAATCGAAGGAACCGAAACAAAAGTTACTGCAGGAGTATCTAATGCAACCACCACCACCTTTGATGGAACTACCAAAACCGTTACCTCTTCTTTATTTGGAACAACTACCACTTCGACCGGTGTCTATGAAATGACCATTGAAAAGAATGGCACAATGACCTGGAGCGAAACTTATATTTCGGGAACTCCTGCTACAACCGATGTCCAAACAGGCTCCGGCCCTTGGATCTGGCTCAATACGGATAAAAATAAAACTGATGTTGACCTTACAGGAGGCCATCATTTTTTTAGCAGTGGTTTTTATGTTATCGACAGACTGGCTTCTAAAGAACTTGTGCTCACCACCGAGCAAAATTCGAACAACAATGGCGATACTGATGTTGCCAATTATAAATTTACATTCACAGCCGAATAGTTTATCATAAGAAAAAAAAGTTATGAAAAAAGTATTATTGAGCGTCTTGTTTGCAGCCATTGCAATCACAGCGTTCCAGTCGTGCAAAAAAGGCGAGAACGATCCGGCAATTTCTTTAAGATCAAGAGATGCCAGACTCATTGCTAAATGGAAACTGACCAAAATAGAAGGTTCTGAGACAAGTATAACCTCTGGTGTTACGCAAACCACTACTAAATCATACGACGGCACCACTTATACCGTTTCACAAGTTCCCGGGTCTACTGATGTAGGAACAGGAACATATGAAATGGAAATTAAAAAAGATGGAAAAATGTCGTGGAGCGAAACTTTTACTTCAGGAACTCCTGCAGTTACCACAAATCTATCCAACTCTACAATATGGTTTTGGCTTGATGGTGGCAAATCCAAAACCATAATTATGCTGCAAGGTGGCGATGTATTGTTCCCCGGAGGCATAAGTAGAATTGACAGGTTGGCAAATAAAGAATTGGTTATAATTATGAGCGGCAGTAGTTCTCATAATGGCGATTCAGATTCAGGATCTTTTAAATATACCTTCACAGCGCAATAATTTATTACGCTTTATGATAAGTCCCGTGAAAGCGGGACTTTTTTTTTGAAAAAATTCAGCATTCACTTTGGTATTGCTTCATTATTACCTAAGTTTGTATTCAATTATTTACCAATCCCAACAAAGTTATGAAGAAATTCATTTTTTTGATAATGGTTTCGCTTTTTTTTCTGCCGGCATTTCAATCCTGTAAACGTGGAGAAAATGATCCTGTGATATCTTTACGATCGAGAAATGCAAGAATAATGGCAAAATGGAAACTAACAAATATAGAAGGAACCATCGTTGATCATCAGGCGGGCAATGTAATAAATACAACCATAACTTTCGATGGCTCACTTTATACTCGAACAATTGTAGCCGGAAACAATCCTCCTCTGGTAGAAACAAAATCCGGATCCTACGAAATGACAATTGAAAAAAATGGGAAGATGTCTTGGACTCAAACATCATATATAGGAGGAACCACTGATGTAACTACTGATGAAGGAAACTGGTATTGGCGCGATAGTGATAAAACAAAGAGCTTTGTAAATGTGGATGGAGGGGATATTTTTTTCTATGCGGGACTATATAAGATTGATCGTCTTGCAAATAAAGAACTGGTATTTATTGATGAAGGGAACAGAGCTGATAATGGTACTACCCAGAATTGGCATAAAATAATTACTTTTAAAAAAGATTGATCTGGATATTCTTAAATTATTGGTTTTTTTTTCTAAAAAAAAACTAACCGTTTGAATAATCTAATAATATTTTTATATTTGCATGGGATTTAAATTATTGTACAATGAAAAAAATAGGCTTTTCGTTTCTGCTACTTTTAGCAATCACTTTCGTAAGTGTTAACCTCGAATCATGTAAAAAGGGCGACGGCGACCCTTTCTTTTCCCTTTATACCAGAAAAGCACGTGTGACGGGAAATTGGAAGGTTTCCAAACTCACCTCAACCTATAAATATAATAACAAAACTTACGAAACCACTTACGACGGTTATAAGAAAAAAGTGGTTTACACAGTTAAGGATACAACCATAAATGGTGAAGTAACCAACTATATTACAGAACAGACCTATAGTGGTGAGACTGTTACAGATTATAAGAAAGATGGCACCTATTATTATAATGAGACCTTTCTTAACGATTCTACAGGTACATCAATAACCATAGAGGTCAATGGTGATTGGTATTTCATGGGGGGCAATAGTTCCAATGGTTATAAAGACAAGGAGTTGCTGGCAATGCAAGTGACCGATTATATTTACAATCCACTAATAGGCAATGATTATTCTACCATTTACCAAGGCAGTAACACACTTAGTGTTTTGGAGATTTATGAGTTAAAGAATAAAGAGATCATTTTGAAAGTGAATAAAACTGAGACCATTAATTTCACCAAGTATACCACTGCCATGGAGTATACTTTGATACCCAGATAAAGAGAAACCGGATTTTATATAAATCCTCCGAATCATCGGAGGATTTTTTTTTTGCTGAACGGATGAAACGGATCTACAGAAGAATATTTTCAGACACTTTCGATAGGATACAATCAGAGCACACGGAATTTTTGTCAGAAGGGCGAAATGCCTTTTTCAACCGAAAATTACTTATCATTGCTGTGATTGCTTGTATTTCTCTTAGCTGCATAGAATACCTTGGAAAGAATGACGGCTATTACATCCTGATCAACTTTTTTAGAGGCTTAGGCTTTGTCGATATTTAAGACAAGTTTAAATTTTTTATTGAACACAAGGTCAACCAGCAATTGTTTTCATTGGGATATTGGGTTTTCATCATACTGATCTTTTATTTCCTGCTTCCTATACTCATTATAAAGTTTGTTTTAAAAGAGAAGACCACGGATTACGGATTGAAAGTTGGCAACCTCTTTAAGGATTACAAGATTTACCTTTTGTTTTTTGTGATCATGGTGCCCGTCATCTTGTTCTTCTCGACCACCGACAGTTTTCAGGCGCGTTATCCATTCTACCGCATGGTAAAAGGCGAGCCCCTTTATCCCAACTTCTGGACCTGGCAACTGCTTTATTTTTTCCAGTTCATAGGTGTAGAGTTTTTCTTTCGCGGCTTTTTGGTGCACGGATTTAAGAAACAATTCGGCTATTATAGTGTTTTCATTATGACCATTCCTTATTGCATGATTCATTTTGGCAAGCCTTTTCCGGAAACCATGGCAGCAATTATCGCCGGAATTGTCTTGGGAACTCTAAGTCTGAAAAGCCGTACCATTTGGATGGGGGTGCTGATTCACTATTCGGTAGCTCTAACTATGGACCTTTCGGCTGTGTGGCAAAAGGGATTATGGTAACATTAATAATTCGGTAAATAACACTAGTTTGGCTGAATGTTGTTAACTTTGCACCTCAGAAATTTACAAATATGGAACACAGGTTGAATACGACGGAAGAGGCTATTGAAGAATTCAGAAAAGGGAATATCATTATCGTGGTGGATGACGAGGACCGCGAAAATGAAGGCGATTTTATTACAGCAGCCGAAACCATAACGCCTGACAAAGTAAATTTCATGGCAAAGCACGGACGTGGATTGATTTGCACACCCATAACCGCCGAACTTTGTAAAACATTGGAACTGGAAATGATGGTTTCGAAAAATACTTCATCGCACGAAACCCAGTTCACCGTTTCCGTTGACCTTTTAGGCGACGGATGCACCACAGGAATTTCGGCCAGCGACCGTTCTAAAACCATAAAGGCTCTTTCGAATCCCAACACCAAACCATCGGAACTGGGTCGTCCCGGACATATTTTCCCATTACGGGCTAAAGACGGAGGCGTGCTGCGCCGCGCCGGTCATACCGAAGCCACTGTCGACCTTGCTCGCCTGGCAGGCTTGAAACCTGTGGGAGCCTTGGTCGAGATCATGAACGAAGACGGAACCATGGCCCGACTGATGGATCTGTATAAAATTGCGGAGAAGTTCGGATTGAAAATGATTTCCATTAAGGATCTGATAGCTTATCGCATCAAGAACGAAAGCCTCATCAAAAAAGAAGAGGTGGTGGATATGCCTACCGAATGGGGCGATTTTTCGCTTACCCTGTATCGCGAAATCAATACCGGCCAACTTCAGATTGCGCTTACCAAAGGCACCTGGGAAAAAGACGAACCCATTTTGGTCAGGGTACATTCCTCCTGCATGACAGGCGATATTTTCGGCTCCTGCCGTTGCGATTGCGGACACCAGTTGCATCAGGCCATGCAGATCATCGAAAAAGAAGGTAAGGGAATTATTCTCTACATGAACCAGGAGGGCAGAGGCATTGGTTTGGAAAACAAACTGAAATCATATCACCTGCAGGAACTGGGTTACGACACCATAGAAGCCAATGAAAAACTGGGATTCAAAGCCGACGAACGCGATTACGGCATTGGTGCGCAGATGCTCCGCGACCTGAATGCCACCAAACTCAGGTTGATGACAAACAATCCTACCAAGAGAACCGGTCTTATGGGTTATGGATTGGAGATAGTAGAAAACATTCCTTTAATTGTTTCGCCCAATAAATTCAACAAAAAGTATCTCAAAACCAAGCAGGACAGGATGGGGCATATCCTGAACATAGATTAAAATATTTTTGAAATGCAAAACCGTTGTCCCTGGCCTTCCGATGACGCTTTAATGATAGCCTACCACGATACTGAGTGGGGCATTCCTTTGCATGACGACCGCAAGATTTTCGAATTCATGGTGCTGGACTCTTTTCAGGCCGGACTAAGTTGGAAAACGGTGTTGCACAAACGCGAAGCTTTCCGCAAAGCTTTTGAAAACTTCGATCCTTTGATTATTGTGAATTATGGCGATGATAAAAT
>CAZNRQ010000122.1:0-8153 GCA_964574845.1 uncultured Bacteroidales bacterium | reverse complement strand
CCCTATGGTCATTCCTGTGCAAGAAGTGGAAGAGAAAGTTCTTCTTTACGATATAGATGGTTTTAAAAATTACACCCCCCAACATCCTGATAATTCCCAATGTTTTTTCAGGCTTAAAGAAGCTGTCTCCCGCGAAAGATACAGCATAGCTTTCGACTATTGCCTCCAACAACTCAAGCTGGGCAATTCCTATCTCCTGAATCTTACCTTCCCCTCAGTGGTAGAAACCAACCTCACACTGAAAGACATTTTCTTCCTGAGTTCTTCCAAATATAAGGTCTGGTATCAGGATTCCTTTGTTTGTTTTTCACCCGAGACCTTTGTGAAGATATACGACGGCAAGATCTTTTCTTTTCCTATGAAAGGCACCATAGATGCTTCCATTCCTAATGCCCGGGAAATAATTCTGAACGACGAAAAAGAGACCGCCGAACATTACACCATTGTCGATCTCATCCGCAACGATCTCAGCATGGTGGCAAAAAACGTCAGGGTCGACAATTTTCGCTACGTCGATCATATCTCTACCAACAACAAAAACCTGCTTCAGATAAGCTCTCAAATATCAGGCCTGCTCCCTGCTAATTATGCGGCTGGCATTGGCGATATAATGCGCACCCTGCTGCCTGCCGGTTCGGTAAGCGGTGCTCCCAAAAAGAAAACTGTGGAGATCATTCAGCAGGCCGAACAATATCAGCGAGGATTTTATACGGGTGTTTTCGGTTATTTCGATGGAACCATCCTCAACAGTGCCGTCATGATACGATTTGTAGAAAACATAGAGGGCACACTCTTTTATAAAAGCGGCGGCGGCATCACCACCAGAAGCCGGCAGGAAGACGAGTATAAAGAATTATTGGACAAGATATACTTATCTGAATAGTTTTTCGTTATACTAATGAAAGGATTATTTGCCGAAAATGTCTAATTTTGGCCTGTCGAATACCCCTTACTAACACCATTAAATGAAGAAGATAATCAATATATCGAATGCACCCCAGCCCATTGGACCCTATAATCAGGCGGTAAAAAAAGGTAATACCTTGTTTGTTTCAGGACAGATTCCCATTGTTCCGCAAACCGGCGAACTGATCACAGGTGACATTAAGCCTCAGACGATTCAGGTGATGGAAAACCTGAAAGCCCTGCTCACCGAAGCTGCTATGACTTTCGATAATGTGGTTAAGGCCAGTATTTTTTTGTCGGATATGAACAATTTTGCAGCTGTCAACGAGATTTACGGAAGCTACTTTACAGGCGATTATCCTGCCCGCGAAACGGTGCAGGTAGCAGGCTTGCCGAAAAATGTGGATGTGGAAATATCGCTGATTGCAATGGATTAGTCGTTTTCAGTGCAAGGGTAAATAGAATGAACCAATAATATCAAAAGACTAAAATGAAGAAACTGCTATTCGCCATAGTTTTATTAATATCCTCAGGTTGGAGCAAAACCTTGCTTGCCGACGAAGGAATGTGGCTGCCCATATTTTTAGCTCAGGGTCCCGAAGCCGAAATGAAACGCTTGGGCATGAAGATATCCGCTGAGGATATTTTTAGTATGAACAAACCCAGCCTTAAGGATGCCATTTGCCTGTTTGGTGGCGGTTGCACGGCCGAGATCATATCCGACAAAGGCTTAATTCTTACCAACCATCACTGCGGCTATAGCTCCGTACAGGTACACAGCACTGTGGAGCAGGATTACCTGACCGATGGTTTCTGGGCAAAGTCATTCGAAGAAGAGCTCTCCAATCCGGGTCTGAAAGTTTCCATATTGGTGAAAATGGAAGATGTTACCACACAGGTTTTTGATGGAATTCCGGCCGGACTTACTCCCGACAAACGTCAGGCCCTCATCGACATGAAGATTGCAGCCCTCGAGATGGATGCCTCCAAAGGAACCAAAAACAAAGTAAACATCAAGGCTTTTTATTCAGGCAACCAATACATCAAAGCGGAATACCTCGTTTTTTCCGATGTCCGCCTGGTAGGTGCTCCTCCTTCACGCATTGGAAAATTCGGCGGCGATACCGACAACTGGATGTGGCCCCGTCAAACCGGCGATTTCTCTGTTTTCAGAATCTATACCGACAAAAATAACAATCCGGCTGAGTATTCCAAAGACAATGTACCTTACACACCACCTTACCACCTTACCATTTCATTGAAAGGGGTACAACCCAACGATTTTACCTTTGTTTTCGGATATCCCGGAAGCACCCAGGAATATTTACCTTCCTGCGCGGTCGATCGCATCACCAACTACGAAAATCCTGCTACCATCAACCTACGCGGCAAAAGACTCGATATTTACAGGAAATATATGGAGCAGAGCAAGCTCACCCGCATTCAGTATTCAGCCAAATACGCCGGTGTCGAGAACTATTATAAAAAAATGATAGGGGAAGATAAGGGTGTGAAGCGCACCGATATCATTGCTAAAAAGAAATTGCTCGAAAAGCAGTTTGTTGATTGGGCCAATGCCGACAACAGCCGCAAAAAGGAATACGGCCATATCATTCCCGATTTTGAAGCACTGTATGCAAAGTATGCCGGAAACAGTCTGGCATTGGAATATCTTTACGAAGCCGGATTGGGAATTGAAGTGGTAAAACTGGCACGTGGTTATGAAAAACTGATCACCCTCAGCCAAAACAAAAAGAAGAACGATGAGGAGTTGAACAA
Organism: uncultured Bacteroidales bacterium; assembly: GCA_964574845.1. GTDB lineage: Bacteria > Bacteroidota > Bacteroidia > Bacteroidales > CAIWKO01 > CAIWKO01. The sequence goes on along the minus strand of CAZNRQ010000122.1, from coordinate 5,468 downwards.
ATATATTGAACAACTCAAGATTGGCTCAAAAGGTTTTTTCAAGAACTACGATAGCCGCATTGATAAAGAAGTGATGGCAGCCTTGCTCTCCATCTATTTCAGCAACCTCGATCATGCCTTCCTCCCCGAAGAGATACTTAAGATAGGTAGCGATTATAAAGGCGATTTCAAAAAGTACTCTGATGATGTTTTTAAAAAGTCGGTTCTGGTCGACCAGCAGCGCCTGCTCGATTTTCTCACCACCTACACACCATCCAAAGCAAAGCTATTGTTAAGCGATCCGGCCTACAAACTGGCAATGAGCATTGTTGATTATAACAAACGCGTTTTGAATCCTAAGAACGAAGAATTCCAGGATTCATTTTCTGAGTTATACCGGCTTTATATTAAAGGCTTGATGGAGATGATGCCTGACAAGAAATTCTATCCCGAAGTGATGGCAGCCTTGCTCTCCATCTATTTCAGCAACCTCGATCATGCCTTCCTCCCCGAAGAGATACTTAAGATAGGCAGCGATTATAAAGGCGATTTCAAAAAGTACTCTGATGATGTTTTTAAAAAGTCGGTTCTGGTCGACCAGCAGCGCCTGCTCGATTTTCTCACCACCTACACACCATCCAAAGCAAAGCTATTGTTAAGCGATCCGGCCTACAAACTGGCAATGAGCATTGTTGATTATAACAAACGCGTTTTGAATCCTAAGAACGAAGAATTCCAGGATTCATTTTCTGAGTTATACCGGCTTTATATAAAAGGCTTTATGGAGATGATGCCTGACAAGAAATTCTATCCCGATGCCAACTCTACCCTCAGGGTTGCTTACGGCAAGGTCAGCGGTTTTGATCCCCGAGATGGAGTCGAATATAATTATTTTACCACCCTGAAAGGTGTGATAGAAAAAGAAGATTCCACCATTTATGATTATGCCGTCGACGAAAAGTTAAAGGGGCTTTATCACAAAAACGATTACGGAATTTATGCGGATAAAGACGGCAGCATGCATGTGGCTTTCATTGCTACCAATCATACTACTGGCGGAAATTCGGGAAGCCCGGTTTTGAATGCAGATGGACAACTCATTGGCATCAATTTTGACAGGGTTTGGGAAGGAACCATGAGCGATATCGTTTACGATCCGCAGATTTGCAGGAATATCTCACTGGATATACGTTATTGTATGTTTATTATCGATAAATATGCGGGGGCAGGTCGCCTGATAGACGAAATGACCCTTGCAAAATAAAATAATTAGTGAGGAACTGATTTTATATGAACGAATAAAACTGAAAGATAATTGGCATTTTTACCTGAGAAAATATCACTGAGAAAGCTCGATGCATTTGTACTGAAGTCCTTTATTGGCCCTATGGTGCTAACTTTTTTTATTGCATTATTCATCTTGGTGTTGCAGTTTGTTTGGAAGTACGTAGACGATTTTGTAGGCAAAGGCTTCGAGTGGTATATCATCATGGAGTTGTTGTTCTATGCCTCCCTCACCTTTATTCCCATGGCTTTACCTCTGGCAGTATTGCTTGCTTCTTTGATGACATATGGCAATCTGGGTGAAAACTATGAATTGGTGGCTATCAAGTCATCGGGTATTTCTTTCCGCAGGGCCATGTTACCATTGATCATTTTTATTGTGGTTTTGAGTGGATGTGCCTTTTATTTCTCAAATAATATACTGCCTATAGTCAACCTGAAATACGGCACTTTGCTGTTCGATGTTCGCGAAAAGAAACCTGCCCTGAATATCAATGAAGGCATGTTCTATAAGGAACTAGAGGGATATGTGATACGTATAGGGAAAAAGGAGCAGGATGGAGTATCGATAAAAGATGTTATGATCTTCGATCATACCGAAGGCATGGGCAATAATAATATGACCGTTGCCGAGAGCGGTAAAATGGAAACCACTCCTGATAAGCGCTTTTTGATTTTTACTTTGTATAATGGTATCAATTATTATGAGCCTGCCTCTGATCAGGGTTTTAATAAAACCCGTCCTCTGCAAAGAACAAAATTTGATGAAGAGACCCGAAGGATAGACCTTACGGAACTTAATATGATTCGTAGCAAGGAAGACCTTTTTAAGGATAACTACCAAATGCTTGATTTGCATCAGTTGTCTCTGCAGAAAGATACCCTGATTATGGAGCTTAAGACGCGCCAAAAAGAAATAGCTGATTATTTGGGTAGAAACTTCTATTTCTACAGTGTAATGGATACTATAAAATATGATCCTAAGAAGAACCCCAGAAGAATGGAAGATGATTTTATCTCTAATTTTCAAATTAAAGACCAGAAAGAAATTGTAAATATTGCTCTTAATAGTGCCCGGGGAGTTTCGCAGCAAGTGGAGTATATGAGCAAAGAATTGGATGTTAAGAACGAGATCATTGCCAAGTTCGGCATCGAATGGCAAAGGAAATTCACATTATCCTTTGCATGCCTGATATTGTTTTTCATCGGAGCCCCTTTGGGTGCCATCATCCGCAAAGGTGGATTAGGCCTTCCGGTTGTATTTTCAACACTATTCTTTATTGTTTTTCATGTGATCTCAATAACTGGTGAAAAATCAGCCCGTGAAGGCTTGCTTACTCCTTTCGAAGGCATGTGGCTTTCGTGCCTCATCTTTCTTCCTATCGGAATTCTGCTGACCTATTCTGCAACCACTGACTCCAGAATACTGAATGTCGATTGGTGGTTTATTATGCGAGACCGATTGTGGACCTTTTTTAAAAAGAAATTCCGGTCGAAAAAACTGTAATCCCTGATGAACATTCTGCAGATCTGTAATAAATCTCCTTATCCTCCTAAAGAAGGTGGCCCGATTGCCATGTACAATCTGGCTGAAGGATTGATTGATGCAGGACATAAAGTTATAGTACTCGCCATAAGCACTCCTAAGTACTTTGTGGATATTAATGGGTTGCCTGAAGAATATCGAAACCGCACTTCCTTTTCGGCAGTTTATATTGATACTTCTCTGAAATTCTTAGGAGCCTTTATCAATTTGTTTTCTTCCGGTTCTTATCATGTCGAGCGATTCGATTCTCAAGCCATGCATAAGAGAATATCTGAAATATTGCAGGAAAAGAAATTCGATATCATTCAATTGGAGACAGTTTATATCGGACCCTACCTAGAGACCATTCGGAAATACTCCAATGCCCGTATCGTGCTCAGGGCTCATAATATTGAGCATCTCATCTGGCAGCGAATAGCCAGGACTACGAAAAATCCATTGAAAAGGATGTATCTCTCTTATCTGGCAGGTAAGCTTAGAAAATATGAGACCGGTCTGTTTAGCAGGGTGGATGGTATCGCCTGTATTTCAGAAATCGATGCCCAATTTATTAAAGGGGGAGAAATCTCTATCCCGGTCGAAACCATTCCTTTTGGGATGAAAGTTCCTGAGAAAATGAGTGCACAGGAATACTTAGGCGACCTTACTTTTTTTCATATAGGTTCCATGGATTGGATGCCTAATCAGGAAGGTATCAGATGGTTTCTTGATAGTTGCATGCCCTTATTGGCAAAAGAATTCCCTGACAATAAAATCCTGCTGGCCGGGCGCAATATGCCTGCCTGGGTTTATGATTATAGCTATTCGAACCTGGAGATTGTTGGCGAGGTGGATGATGCTCTCGGGTTTATTAACAAGCAGCACATAATGTTTGTGCCATTGTTTTCCGGTAGCGGAGTACGAATCAAAATTATTGAGGGCATGGCAATGGGAAAAGTAATTATTTCTACAGCCATTGGTGCGGAAGGTATTGAATACAAAGACGGGGAAAACATTCTTATCGCGAACTCTCCCGAACAATTTGTGGAGAAATTCCGGTTCTGTGTCAGTAACCCTGATCAATGTAAACGACTTGGGACCAATGCTTCCAAACTAATACACGTACGACATAATATCGTCAAAACCTCTCAGCTGCTTACTGATTTCTATGATACTCTTGCCTAAATCTATAGGTAAATTTTAAATTATTTGTTATTTTTCAAATAATTGAATAATTTTACAAAAAAAAACGCATGAAGCTTTTCGTTCTGCTATCGAGAGTTCCATATCCTCTGGAAAAGGGGGATAAGTTGCGGGCGTTTAATCATATAAGGTATCTTTCTAAATTTCACGAGATACACCTTTTTTGTATTAACGACTGCGATTTGCACCCTGAAGCAAATGAGATTTTGTCGCAATATTGTAAGTCTGTTACTATTGTCCGCTTAAGTAAGTTCAATATGTATTGGGGTATGACCCGGGCCTTATTTAGTGGTTTGCCTTTTCAGATTGGCTTTTTTTACCACCCATTTATAAAACGAAAGATACTGGATAAAATTGACGCCATTAAGCCTGATCATATCTTTTGTCAATTGATTAGGGTGGCAGAATATGTTAAGGACCTAAAGATCCCGAAAACCATAGATTATCAGGATGTGTTTACCAAAGGAGCCGAAAGGATGTCCACCCAGGCATCTTTCTTTATGAAGCCATTACTTCAAATGGAGGCCAGAAGAGTTGAAAAATACGAAACCGATATCTTTGACTTTTTTGATAATAAGATTATAATTTCTGAACCCGATCGTGATGCCATCAATCATGAGGAAAATAATAAGATTGTAATAATTCCTAATGGCGTAGATGCTGATTTCTTTGCGCATTATTCTTTGCCTAAGGAATATGATATCTTATTTACCGGCAATATGGCTTACCCTCCCAATATTAATAGTGTTGAGTATTTGGTGCAACAGGTATTGCCTGAATTGCAAAAACTAAAACCTGAGATTAAAATATTGATTGCGGGTGCTTCACCTGATAAAAAGGTGCTCAAACTTGCCTCTGAAAATGTTACTGTCACAGGCTGGGTTGAGAATATTCGTGATTGTTATGCGAAATCGAAGATATTTGCTGCTCCTATGCAAATAGGAACTGGTCTGCAAAATAAATTGCTCGAAGCAATGGCCATGAAGCTTCCTTGTGTTTCATCAGGTTTAGCAAATAATGCACTTCATGCTTTGGAGGATTATGAAATACTGATTGGTTATTCACCGGAGGATTATTCAGCAAAAATCATTGAGTTGCTTGATAACCCGGCGACCTATAAAAAGATAGCAGAAGGTGGTTATCAGTTTGTTCATAAGAATTACAATTGGGATGTTCAGGTGGAAAAACTGATTGAATTAATATTGGCTTCAACATGATAAAATTTCTTTAAAAAATAAATTTCGTTCATTTACTGAATGTTAAATAAAAAGTGTTTACTTTTGTGAAATTATAACCAATTAAAAATAAATTATCGAATTATGAAAATTTACGCAGGAAATCTTCAATATGCTATGTCTGAAGATGAATTACAAAAGATTTTTGAAGAGTATGGTGAAGTAACTTCAGTTAAAATTATAACTTAAAAATACTCTGGAAGAAGTAAAGGTTTTGGTTTTGTTGAAATGCCTAACGATAC
>CAZNRQ010000121.1:0-8177 GCA_964574845.1 uncultured Bacteroidales bacterium | reverse complement strand
GTTTCTCCAGAATTTCAATAAACTGTTTGGGCACCTCAACTCCCATCCTGATCCCTGATCCCCCGGCAACAATAACAGCGTACTTTTTCATTTCATTTAAATATAAAAAAAGTCATTCACATAATAATTTCTGTGAATGACTTCAGTGGATTAGTAACCGGCATATTTTAAAGAATCAGCATGGCATCGCCATAAGTGAAGAAATTGTACTTTTCAGTAACCGCTTCTTTATAGGCTTTCATCAGGAATTCGTATCCCGCAAAGGCTGCTACCATAATCATTAAAGATGATTGTGGCAAATGGAAATTCGTAATCATGCTGTTAGCAATACCAAAATCGTAAGGTGGAAAAATGAACTTATTGGTCCAACCATTAAACGGTTTCAAATGACCAGATATTGTAACCGCTGATTCTACCGCTTTCATCGACGTAGTCCCCACAGCACAAACAATTTTTTTATTATCTTTCGATTTATTGACGATATCCGATGCAATTTGATCAATAATCACCTGTTCCGAATCACATTTATGCTTCGAAAGGTCTTCTACATCTATAGATCTGAAATTTCCCAATCCAACATGCAAAGTGATCTCGGCAAAACTAACACCTTTCAGTTCGAGCCGTTTCATCAACTCCCGGCTAAAATGTAATCCAGCGGTTGGAGCTGCCACAGCGCCTTCGTGCTTGGCGTAAATGGTCTGATAGCGTTCCTTATCTTCAGGTTCGGTCGATCTTTTTATGATCTTGGGTAAAGGAGTCTCGCCCAGAGACTCAATGATCTTTTTAAATTCATCATAAGGACCATCGAACAAAAATCGTATAGTTCTTCCTCTTGAAGTAGTATTATCAATAACTTCTGCTACTAGGGAATCATCATCTCCAAAATAGAGTTTGTTTCCGATACGAATCTTTCGGGCAGGATCAACCAAAACATCCCATAAACGAGAGTCATGATTTAGTTCGCGGAGCAAAAAGACTTCGATCTTAGCTCCGGTTTTTTCTTTCTTTCCATATAAACGTGCAGGAAATACTTTAGTATTATTAACTATTAGCGAATCTCCGTCATTGAAATAGTCCAAAACGTCTTTGAACACTTTATGTTCTATAGTTTGGGTTTTTCTATTAAGCACCATCAATCGAGATTCATCTCTTTGGCTAGCGGGTCTATCTGCTATCAGTTCCTGTGGTAGATGAAACCTGAATTCCGACAACTTCATAATGAAATAATTTTAAAATTAAAAAAAGGAGTGCAAAAGTAAGCAATTTTCAGACCAAAGTCAAGTATATTCTTAAAATAATTGATTATCAATGAACACCTAAGGCTATAATGAACAACAAATAAGCCTCATGCAGCAATAATACTAAACTCAAATTAAGGCCAACATATCGTTTATAACTTAACGATCTTCTGCATAAAATTATTGTCCTTGGTAATAACTTTTATTATGTAAGTTCCCTTTTTAAGGAAAGAAAGGTCTATTTCCTTCTTATTAAAATTATCATTTATTTCTATCGCCTTACTCATGCGGCCCATTAGGTCATAAACCTCAATACTCTTTATAAAGCCGCCATCATTGATGACAGTAATATTTCCATTAAATGGATTAGGAGAAATAGCAAATGGAACAATTTTTTCGTTGTCTATATTATAAGTGATTATACTTGTATCCAGAACAGCAATCAGATCATAATTTGGATCGAAAGTTAAACTGTTTGGTTTAAAATTTAAGGAAAACGTAAAGGACTGGTTGTTTGTTGTGTTATTAAAAACAATCAAAGTATCCTTAATCCCATTCGAAAACTTGACTGGAACAGGCATTTCAAAATACGTTACGGAAGCATGAGATTGCGACTGAGATATAACCAAGTTAACAGAACTATCCGGATAAAAAGTACTGTGTAAAGTATAGATTGGATAGCCCTGATTATATATCCAGTCGTTAAAAAACTCAGTCAAATTCATACCAGAGGATGCCTCAGCATGTGCCTTAAATTGCTGGGTACCGGCAAAATTATAGGCAAGTTGACTGTCGGTTAAATAGTTTTTCATACAGCTAAAGAAGGCAGAATCTCCGATTTTCAATCTAAGCATGTTCAATACCATTCCTCCTTTACTGTAAGAAAGTCTGCTGTCAAAAATCCTCCACACACTAGTTGTGTCATCGACATATACGGAACCATCGGGATATTGAATAACTTCATTAGTTGTGTTTTGTTTCCATGTTTTCCATGAGGCTTCGGTATTTAAAAAATTATATGTTAAGCCTGTCAAATAAGTAGCAAATCCTTCGTTTATCCATATATCATGCCAACTGTTGCATGTAACTTTATCACCTACCCATTGATGGGCCAATTCATGGGCCATAAGGTCATATCCGAAGTTCACTAAAAAAGTCATGGTTTGATGCTCCATTCCTCCGCCCCAGCCAAATTGGGCATGACCATATTTTTCATTCATATAAGGATAGTCGAAGAACAAGCTGTCATATAATTGCATTACAGGAATAAGAGAGGGAGTATTTGCAAAGGCATCCGAATAATTTTCCGGGAATACATAGTTCAGGATCTCAAGAGTACCACTATGTAGGCTTGCATAATCAGAATAAACCTGATAGTTTGTTACAGCGATAGCAATCAGGTAGGTCGCAATCGGATATTTGTGCTTCCAATGAAATACCTTATTGCTTCCCACCAAGGTCTCTGACTTCAATAATCCGTTACTTCCTACTCTGTATTGACTGGGAGTAGTAACATAAATGTCTATGGAGTCAATTTTGTCACTCAAAGAATTCTTACAAGGCCACCAATCAGGTGCGCCAAATGGTTCCGAAAGTGTCCAGATAATAGGAGTTCCATTATGGTTGTCCTGAATAAAAGAACCAAATCCTGCACCCTGCGGGGGAGCTCCTTTATAGAAAATGGTTATGGAATCTTTCTGATTCACATTTATTGGAGTTGAAAAGTTAATGGTTATTAAGTTGGCAGCATGAGTATACGAAGAGATAGAAACATTATGATATTTAATTGACTCCACAACCAGAGGGGAGTTTAATTCAAATTGCATATTGTTCATTGTGGATACTGCCTTAAAATAAGAAGTAACCGAACCCCGAATTGAATCCACAGCAGGATTTACAAACCAGTTCATTCGATGATAATACAGATCATAATTGTCACCGGTTTTTGCACCTGACAATTTAAATAGATTCTGATGGTTTTTTGCTTCCTGTAAAGAAATTGTTTTCACAAAACCCTTATCGGGTTGATGTTGAGAAAATGCAAAATAAACAGAATAAAGTAATACAAAAGTGGCAATAAGTTTTTTCATAAGATTTTAATTATAAACATGAAGAGTTTGACCATCAAACTCTGTTTTATACAGTTTTAGTGACAATGTTGAAGGCCCTTTTATGATGGACCCATCGAGTATTAAAAATTCGGAGCCACAACTTTTGCATTTTAGGACCAATCCTGAAGGGTCAACACTGACATATCCGGAATCCACTTCCCAATCATAAGGGCATGCTCGCTCAAATGCCATAAATTCATCTGAAGACTTCCTATATACAACTATGCCTTTATATCCGCCAGTAATGTTTTCCCACCCTCCCACTGAGGCTAGATTTAAATATATAGTAGAGGAAATATTCATGTAAAAACTAACGTACGTCTCGGGAATTGGGTTTTTATTTTGCTTTTTACAAGAATATATCAACAAAGAAATAATTGACAACGCCAACATGGAATATAGAAACTTTTTTTTCTTCATAAATACAATTTTTGGCAAAATAACGTTATTAACAACGAATCATTGCAAATAATTATTTCTTCATTTAATTGGGTGCCTAAAAATTTTTACTTTTAACAGCTAAATTTATTTACAAAAATAACCAAACTCTATATAGAAATGAGATTTTTGAAAAAATTAATTCTGATTATATTTGTTTTTACTTTAATTTTATCTTTTAACGGCTGCAGCAAATTCCAACAAAGCAAGAGACAAGAGATAGCAAGGCGTAAGCAATTAGAAAAAGACAAGAAGAAAAAGGAACAAGAAGCAGAAAAAGCATATCAGGATGCCATCAATCGCCATTATGCCATGCAGGATGAAGGAACAAAGAAAATGATGAGACAAACTGCCAGAAAATCTCAACAAGTAAAAGAACACAAAAAAGAGAATTTTTTACAACGATGGTTTTCCCCAAAACAAAAAAAGAGTAAAAGCAAACGAAACACTAAATAATCAGCATGCAAAGGTCAAAAAAAGAAACCATTATTCTATTAAATGAAAAACTTATCGGTTTTCTTTTTATTATTTTAGTCCTTTCAATTCAAGGTATATCTCAAAACAATCATGATATAAAATTCGACAGAATCACCTCTGAGAACTTCAAAGTGGAGAAAGGCCTGTCACAAAATTCGGCTAACTGTGTGCTTCAGGACTCCAAAGGTTATATTTGGATAGGTACTTGGGATGGGCTTAATCGTTTTGATGGATACAATTTTGTCACCTACAAGTCATCAATAACTGGAAATAGTAATGAACTAAGTAATCAAACAATCAATGCCCTTTTCGAAGATAGCAAAGGGGTACTATGGATAGGAACGGAAACAGGACTAAACAGTTTCGACCGAAAAACACAAAAATTCAAACAATTTACAAGAAATCCAAATGATCCATTCAGTATCAGTAGTGATACCGTCTGGTGTATTGCCGAAGAAAATGAGAATATACTATGGGTAGGAACAAATAATGGACTTAACAAATTTGACAAATCAACAGGTTTATTTTATCATTTCAGGCTCAATCCAAACAATGCGAATAGTCCCAGCAATAACAATATCAATTATTTATTATTAGACAAGGATGCCAATATCTGGTTTGGAACCAATGAGGGTCTTAATTTTTATAACAGGAGCGAACGGATTTTTATGCATTGGTATCACAATGAGACAAATTTGAACTCCCTTAGTAATGATTTAGTCTGGGAATTACTTTATGATAATGAAGGTAATTTATGGATTTGCACAGACAACGGATTGGATGTATTAAACTTAAAAACCAAGAAATTCAATCATTACACTAATAACCATAACAATAAAAATTCTATAAGCAATAATCATGTTACAAGTATTTTACAAGACAACGAAAAAAATATTTGGATAGGGACATATGGAGGTGGATTAAACAAATTTGACAAAAAGACTGGGCAGTTCAGTCGTTTTGTAAACGACATATATAATGAACGAAGTCTTAGCAATGATTATATTAATTCCCTATATCAGGACAAATCGGGAATGATTTGGGTGGCAACGGCCTGGAAAGGTGTGAACAAAATAGATAAGTACTCGAACCGTTTCAAACATTTTTATCACTTTTCCAATGATTCTCGGAGCATAAACCACAACAATGTATGGTCCATATTTCAGGACAACACAGGAAGGCTGCTTATTGCAACTGATAAGGGGATTAATATTTATGATACTACAACACGAAGGTTTTCATTTCTTGAGAATATTCCTGGGAACAAGAATTCAATTCCAAGCAATCTAACGAGGGCAATCTTTCAGGACAGTAAAAATAATTTATGGATAGGTACTTACGATGCCGGATTATGCATTTATCAGCCAAAAACTAACACATTTACACGTTTTCAACATGACCCTGCCGATTTGCAGAGTATAAGCTATAATCGAATCAATTTTTTTTTGGAAGACAAAGAACATAATATATGGGTAGGAACAGATAATGGGCTAAATAAATTTATTCCGGAATCAAAAAAATTTAAAAGATTCATGCATAAACCTTCAAACCCGAATTCAATTTCCAACAACGTTGTTTACCATATGTATGAAGATAAAGAAGGATATATCTGGATTTCAACTTTAGGAGGATTAAACCGGCTTGACCCAAAAACAGAAACATTTATTTGTTTTAGGAAAAATGATAATGCATACAATTCTCTTAGTTCGGATAAAATATTTTCTGTTTTTGAAGACCATGAAGGTATTTTTTGGATAGCGACTTGTGGAGGAGGATTAAATCGTTTCAATCGAGCTACAGGTGAAATAAAATATTATCTTGAAGAAAATGGCTTGTCGAACAATGTGGTATATAATATTTCTGAGGATAAAAACAACAACTTATGGATTACGACAAATTATGGATTGTCACGTTTTAATAAAAAAAATCTAACATTTATTAATTATGATGTAAAGGATGGAATTCAAAGCAATGAATTTAATCTTCATGCTTACTATCAGAACCCGAATTCGGGTGAACTATTTATCGGAGGCATGAACGGCTTTAACGATTTTATACCTGAAAGAATAGCCACAAACTCATTTATCCCTCAAATTGTAATTTCTTCATTTAAAATTTTCGACAAACAAATACCCATTGAATTTAATGATGGAGACACGATTCTTCTTTCATACGATGATAATTTCTTCACATTTGAATTTTCGTCATTGGACTTTTCGAATCCATCAAAAAACAAATATGCATTTATTTTGGAAAACTTTGATAATCATTGGAACTATAGCGATGCATATAAACACTTTTCAGGATATACCAAGGTTTCTCCAGGAACTTATATCCTGAAAGTAAAAGGTTCAAATTGCGATGGTGTTTGGAATGAAAAAGGGATTTCAATCACTGTAATAATTTCCACGCCTTGGTGGCAAACAATTTGGTTCAGAACCTTGTCGTTTATTTTATTACTCGTTATTGTTTGGTTCATTGTACAAAGTAGATTGCGAAATATTCGTCTCAAACATGAAGGTGAGAAACATATTTTAGACATTGAAAAACAGATGTTCAGTTTAGAGCAAACTGCTCTTCGCTTGCAAATGAACCCACATTTTATTTTTAACTCTCTTAACTCTATTCAGAGCTTTGTTATTTCAAATAATACCGATAAGGCGATTCATTATTTGGCAAAATTTTCGCAACTTATGAGATTTATTTTGTCACATTCACAGCAGTCTTTTGTTCCTATAAATGATGAGATAAAAGCAATGAGTATTTATCTTGATATTGAACAGTTGAGGTTTGACAATAAATTCTCGTACGTGTTTTCAATCGATCCAGAAATTGATACAGAGTTTCTTGAAATCCCTCCTATGATAATTCAACCATATATCGAGAACGCAATAATTCATGGCATTCTAAATAAAGATGGTAACGGCTTTATCAAGATAACTTTAAAGTTATTGGATGAAAAATTCTTGCTGTGTGTGGTGGAGGATGACGGCATTGGTCGTGAAGAAGCTGCTCTAATAAAAGCAAAATCAGATCTTAAACATAAATCCAGGGGTATGTTAATAACACAAAAAAGGCTTGAGATTCTAAATGAAAGGGATAAAAGCCAGATGAACATAAACATTATCGACTTGAAAGATAACCAAAACAATCCCTTAGGAACGAAAGTTGAAATAATTATTATTTACAAAGAAAGTTAATTTTATATATTTGTACTCAAAAAGAAATTTATGATAAGAGCAATTATTATAGACGACGAAAAGACCTCCCGAGATGCATTACTGGGTCTAATTTCCAGATATTGCAATAATGTTACAGTAATTGAACAAGCTAATGGCTATAAGTCCGGAATTGAGGCTATTGAGAAACATCATCCTGACCTTGTGTTTTTGGACATTCAAATGCCTGATGGCAGCGGATTTCAAGTTTTGGAAGATGTTAAAGCTATTGATTTCGAAATCATATTCACAACTGCGTTTGATCAATATGCTATAAAGGCAATTAAGTATAGCGCCCTTGATTATTTACTCAAACCAATTGTACCTTCTGATTTAGTCAATGCAATTCAAAAAGTAGAGAAAAAAAAAAACAGTCCTGAAATAAACAGCAGTATTAAGGTACTTTTGGATAATCTTAAAACAAAGTCGGAACCTAAAAAAATTGTTCTCTCAACCTTAGATCAAATCCATATTGTCGAAATTGAAGATATTGTCCGCTGTGAATCTGATGATTGCTATACCAGATTTATCTTTAATGATGGTAAGATACTATTAATTTGCAAAACGCTAAAAGAATATGATGCTCTTTTAGAAGAGCAAAATTTTCTACGACCACATAAATCTCATCTTATAAACGTAAAATATATTACTGGATACCAAAAAATAGAGGGAGGATGTATAATAATGTCTGATGG
>CAZNRQ010000120.1:3992-8228 GCA_964574845.1 uncultured Bacteroidales bacterium | reverse complement strand
GCCAATTTGATAAATTGTTTCATAATGTTTTATTTACTGATTTCTCCTACTCATAAGGCTTTTCAGTTACGCCCCAGACAATTGCCTTGTCGGGGTAGGCCCCATTTTATTAAAGCTGTTTGGGTCAGGCTTGATTTTTTTTATTCATCCGGTGACTCGTTTTTTTGCGAATCTGTTAATCATTGGATGAGGGGAGCTTATAGTTTTTCCATAAGGAATTCGAGGTTGAGGGTTTGTTGGGCATCGATGGTGAAGGTGAAGTCGATGTTTTGGTATTCGGGGTTACGACACAACTGAATCGTGCGGCAGTGGAGTATTTTCACTCACTTAATCACTACCATCTTCTTCGCTTCACTATTCTGCTTTGTGGTTTGTAGTTGATAATAATAAGTTCCGGCAGCAATATCCAATGTCGAAACAAGTAAAGTATTAAATGTCCTGTCAATTTTAAATCGCATATGCTCTATTCCTTGCAAATCGTAAAAAACTATTTCACCATTATTTACTTCATCGGGCAATTTGTAATCTATTTGGGTATAATTTATTGACGGATTTGGATAGGGATTTGAAATTGTTCCGGTAGCATTTAGCAAATTTTCATTTTCTTTTGCAATACACTCAGTCAGAGTCCCTGGCAGACTAAAAACTTTTGCCTGCCCATTAGCGTAGCAACTTAAAATCATTTTGGTGCCATTTGCAGTATTATAAATCGGATATTGTTGCTGAGGAATATTGCCAACTACCCGTGCTGCCATGCTATCTGCCTGGAATAGTAATGTTCCATCCTCATTATAAATGCGTGTATAAGGTGTTTGATCTGGGGAAGTAACATAAATCCACATAAATTCTATTTTATTATCAGGATCAAATAATTTTTCAGACAGGTACAAAATTACCGGAATATTATTGGGATTATGCGGATAGCTGGCATAAGAAATAGACTTTATGAATGAATGATTAAGGCTATAAATATCAATAGATTGGTTTTGCATGTTTATTCGCACATACCTTTCACCTGATACTTCAAACTTAATTATCATCAATTGGCTGTTATTGTATGTGGAAGCACTGTCGTAAGTATGTTCCAGTGTAATTTGGCAACATGCATTTATTGAATATGCAAGCAAGGCAAACAATAAGATTTTTTTCATTTTAGAAAGATTTGGAATTGTAAAACTAAAAATAAAGCAAATAGCAAGTTTAGGAAATAATTCTTTATTTTAATAAAGCTTTACTTGATTGTTAATAATTACTCCTTAATCATTTTCTTAGTATCAACTATCTTGCCGTTAACAATTAGCGAATACGAATACATTCCTGCGGAAAGATTGCTCGCATCAATTTTCAATTGACCCATTCCGTTTTCAGTAATTTGAAATAGTTTTATTTGAGTCCCAAATTCATCGTAAAAAACAATCTTGGCATTCGCATTTTCAGGTACAAAATAGTTTATGGAGGTGCCATTTCCGAAAGGATTAGGGGCATTTTGATAAAGAACAGCATTATTTGCCAATTCAAGCTCATGTATATTAATCGAATTGTTTTGTTCATTGTTATCTTGCAGGTGACTTTTGTTAATCGGATTTACCAAAATTGATAAACTATCGACTTTCCTGCTTAATTCCTGCATGGCTTTAACTAACGGCACCACAATCTCTGCATAAGACAATGCATAAGGATCTGCAATATTCTCAGGAGCGTGTACAATGGATGAAGTAAATCCAGTAGAGATTAATGCTTGTTCAACTTCCTGTGCAATAAATCCTGAATGAACAATCGCTGTCGCTGGGCCGTAATCAATACCTGCCTGATGTATAGCTCTTATGCTATCAGGCAAATTTTGCATTATAAAATTGTCTAATTGATGCGTATTAAGCTGATAAGTTACTGGACGGAGTTTGTTAATAAATTCTAATCCCTTCACATTTTCCTGTATGTTAAATTTAAAGCGTTCATCAGAATACGACGTCCATGGTTGCCAACCACCAATTTCTAATACTGCACTATTACCTACCATAACATGGTTTGACCCGGTAACCACTGCCCCATTGCCAATAGCAGTAGCATTTGATAAATTGCTAAAATTCACATCTGTCCATGAACCAATACCGGTATTTCCAAATCCCGTTGTGTTATCATAAAGTGCATATTCTCCCACCGCGCAATTTTTGTTACCTGTAGAATTATAATAAAGCGAATAAAAACCTACTGCTGTGTTTGCACCGGAATTAGCCGACCAACCTCCAGTTGTGTTTGAATATAATGCCAGATTTCCAATTGCCGTATTACCAATTCCAATTGTATTACTATAAAGGGCTCTATAACCATTTGAAGTATTTTTATACCCAGTGGTATTTGTATATAGTGATTGATGACCGAATATGGTATTTTGGTAACCTGTAGAATTTGTATATCCTGCAGATAATCCTAAAAAAGTATTGCTTGTACCAGATGTATTATTTAATCCAGCAAAACCACCAACAAAAGTATTATTAGCCGCTGTGTTATAAAATCCAGCTTCAAATCCTAAAAAGGTGTTATAACTGCCATTAACATTATTAAAACCTGAGCCAAAACCTAAATATGAGTTATTACTGCCAGTTGTATTTAAACTACCTGAATTTGCACCTATAAATGTATTATATGCGCTATTTCCATTAGTTGAAGTACCCGCAGCACTTCCAATAAAAGTATTGTAAAGATTATTAGCGGTTGAGGATGAACCAGCAGAACTTCCAATATATGTATCACTGCAATCACCGGCAGTACCTGTTGCTACACAACCAGTACCCCCTAAATTCCCTTTACCATAAGTTTGTGCTTGAATTTGAAAAACACTAAATGTAGTTACTACAATTAGTACGATCATTTTTTGTAAAAATTTTGTTTTCATGTATTTGATTTTTAGTGATGAGTTTTATTTGTTTATAAAATTTATTTTATTTAGAGTTTTTCCATTAGAAATTCGAGGTTTAGTTTTTGTTGGGCATCGATGGTGAAGGTGAAGTCGATGTCGCGGAAGCCGGGCATGGTGAGGACGGCTTGGTAGGTGGCCGGGAGAAGGTTGGGTTTTTGGGCTATGCCGTCAGCGTTGGTGAGGGTGGAGAATGCGATGGAGGGAATGTAGAGTTTTGCTTCTTTGAGAGGGGTAGAGGTTTCTTTGTCGCAAACCAGGACACTGAGGCTATTGGTGAGGACAATTTTTTGGAGTTTGAAGGTGAGTTTGAGTATTTGATTGTCGGAGATGGCTACGTTGTTTTTTAGTATGGGTGTGTAGCCTTCGAATTCGGCTGAGAGGGTGTAGTTGCCTTCGGGGAGGGCAGTGAAACGAGCATAGCCCCTGGAGGTGCTGATTTTGATATGTTCTTTATCGCCCAGGGTGAAAGTGGTTTTAACTTTTTGCATGGGGACACCTGTTTCGGCCTCGACGAAGGAGATGATGGACGAGATGTGACGACGATTGACGGGTTTGCCAATTTTTATGGCTTTTTCGTATTGATCGACGTAATCGGTTAGGGAAGAGTAAAAGATTTTGCCAATATAATCTCTGGGAATTTCGGCCAGGTTGAGGAGGTTGGGGATGGGGTCGGTACCTTTTACTTTGCGATAGTCGATGGCATCTTTGGGGGCGGATTCGAGTATGTTATAATAGGCTATGGCTTCCTCCATTGAGGTGATGTCGGCCGGGAGTATGTTGGTTAGTATGGTTAAGTTGGCCTTGATGATGTTTTTGATTTCTTCGGCACGGACGCCTACCACGCTGTCGTCTGCTTTTTTTAGATAGGTTTTAGGAAAATTGAGGGCGGCAATTAGGTCGGCGGCACCTACGCTGTGGGCTTTGAGCTGAGCGATCTGGAGGAAATGGGTGACGATGACGACCATGGCAGAGAGGGCATCTTGTTTGAGTACGGCTTTGTCTTTGATGCTGGCCTCGTTGATGGCGCGGGCTTCTTTGATCTTTTTGATGGCTTTGTCGAGCGAAACTTTGAGTTCGGTATAGCCATCGATGGGGGTTAGGAGGAGCACGAGGGTTTCGCAAAGTACCTGTAATCTGATGAGGGCGGCTAAACGGAGTTGGTCGATTGCTGTCATAGCTTTATGATTTTAATTGGTTTTAATGAATTGATTATTATGTATTTGTAATTATAATAATGATTGTAAAGAGAGTCAGTATCCGATGGAACAGTGAAAGAATCTGATGGAACAGTGAAAGAATCCGATGGAACAGTGAAAGAA
>CAZNRQ010000120.1:0-3892 GCA_964574845.1 uncultured Bacteroidales bacterium | reverse complement strand
AACAGTGAAAGAATCTGATGGAACAGTGAAAGAATCCGATGGAACAGTGAAAGAATCTGATGGAACAGTGGAAGAATCCGATGGAACAGTGAAAGAATCCGATGAAACAGTGAAGGAATCCGATGGAACAGTGGAAGAATCCGAAGGAACAGTGAAAGAATCCGATGGAACGGTGAAGGAAACCCCTTCTGCCGATTCGTAAGATGATGTGAGATTAGGATTTATTCGACTGTTACTATTTGCCAGAGAGGTGGACAGGAAATAAAACCTTGTGTGACCGGTGCAGGTTTGGGGTGATTTGCGTAAGGTTTTATTTGCAATGGGCATGGCGAAATATATTCCATTAAAAAACGAAACAAAATTAATACATGACCCTGCGGAGCCAAAGACGTAATTACGTCATTTCTTTTGAAAAGATTTCCCGCAGATATCGCAGAAATTCGCTGATTATCTTATTAATAAAAAATTGAGATAAAAATGTTGTGTTAAAACTGATTATTTACTCAGGTTAAAAAAGCGGCGGGAACCAATCTCTTTTTCCCATCATTACTCAATTAGTATAAAGCTTGACTTAATACCTCCAATATCTATCAGGGCGATAGTTTGCGTAAGTTTTTTTCGTAATAACTATACATTTCGCTGTCAGATTTAAAGCCCATTAGATTTTTAATTTTACTTTTTTGCGAGCTTACGCTTTTGGGATGAATTTTTAATTGCAATGCAATTTCGTTGGATGTGCGACCCATGACCCACATTTTCATGAATTTTATCTGATGATCGGAGAGCAATGGGTGATTGAATTCGGCATGAGATTTTTTTCGGGTTTTTTTTGCATCCTGAATCATTTGCTCTATTTGTTGCGAAAAGCAGGTTCCGCCACCGGCACCTTTTAGAATTGCCTGAATAAGTTCGCGAGTAGAGACGGCCTTGTTGAGAAAGCCCGAAGCGCCATATTTGTAAGCAGTAAATGCAAAATCAGTTTCCTCATAATTGCTGAGCATTATGACGGCCTGATCGGGCCACTTGATCTTTATGAACTGTAGCCATTCCATACCCGATTTGCCCGGCAGTTTGATGTCCATCAATACTATATCGTATGATTGTTGGGAAAGGTACTCTTTGGCCTGATCTCCGTTGGCTGCTTCATGAATGATGTTACGTCCGGGTAGCCCCTTATTGATATCGTCGATGATACCATGACGATACGTTTCCTGGTCTTCGCAAATCAGTATTTTCATATTAAGAAATCGGAGGTAATAGGTACACTTAATTCGATGGATGTTCCGCCTAAATTGTTGTTGTTGATGGCGAAAGTGCCGCCGAGGTTTTCGCATCGGTGTTTCATACTCAGTAGCCCGTATGTTTGGTTGGAATCGATGGCCTGTTGTGGTATTCCAATGCCATTGTCGGCAATACTACAGAACAATTTGTCTGCTTTTTTTTTCAAAATGATACTTACTTCAGTTGCTCTGGCATGACATGCCACATTGTTGAGAGATTCGAGCATTATACGATAGATCATATTGGCCACATCGGGGTTTACGTGGATTGGGTCCTTTGAATGGAGCTGCACAATAATGTTGTTTCTTTTTGAAAATACCGCGATATAGTTTTTTATGGCTGATACTATACCTAAGTCTTTGAGCAGATCGGAGCCCATTTCGGCTATGAGTTTCCTTATCAGATCGCGAGAGTTTTGAATTTGCCCGATCATGTTTTCGATTTCGGCTAAAGATTCTTCATCGGTATTGTTATCTCTGATATCCTTGAGTCGTCGTTCGATGATAGATAGAGGTGTGCTGAAGGCATCGTGCATTTCGTCGGCCAGATGCTGGCGTTCGTTTTCTCTGACCTTTTGCAGATATTCGGTGAGTTGTTTTAATTGCCTGTTCAATTCTTCGTTTTGCTGCTCGGCATGTTTACGCTGGGTGAAATCTTCGAGCATGAGCACATAGCTTTCAGGAACTCCGAATTTGTCGAATATAGGAAACCCAACAGAGCGAATCCACAGAGGTTTATCAGGAAATTTAGGGTCGACCTCAATCGCGTTGTAGGTAGAACTTTCGATACTAATTACCTTACCGGCCTTCAATAGTTTGAATTTTCGGTCGATACTCTGATCTTTGAACTGCTTGTCTTCGAAAAAGGAATGTTTTTCGGGAGGAGTAGCTTCAAAAAGTTTTTTATGGGCCTTGTTCTCACTTATCGAAAAGCCTTCTTTGTCGAGAAACTGAATGGGGATAGGACTATTGTCGAAAAGGCCCTGAAGCATTTGCTGGTTTTTATGGCTTGCGGACAGATCCATCTGACAGGTGCTGTTTGCTTCTTCGGCGATTCTTAACTTTTCGTGGAGTTGTTTATTTTCTTTTATCAGTTGGGCTTTGGTTTTCTTACTCTCTTCCATGGGATGGGTATTTTATTACAAATATATAGAAATCTTAAAAACAGAAACGATATTAAATAAGCCCTGTGCATAAAAAAAACGCATAATCTGCGTTATACACTTATGCTTGCATTAATTTTGTAAAAAACGCAGTGAAAACAATGAGTTTCGGTATAAGAAATCCCAAAGTAGTACGTCGCCTGAAGAGGACGGCGATTACGCTGCTGATCATCCTGGGGGTGGTGGGAGGGATCACTGTTTTTATTGCCTACTATTACGAAGACACGGTGAAGCACGTGATCATTGACGAGCTGAACCAGCGCCTGAATACCGAAATTGTGGTGGAAAATGTGGACAGAGACATAGAGTTTTCGGTGTTCAAAGATTTTCCGTATGCCTCGGTCACCTTTCATAATGTGGCCATAATGGATGCCATAAAAGACAAGAAGAAGAAAGGCAAGCTGCTGGAGGCCAAAAGCGTTTCGCTGCAGTTCAATATCTGGGATATCATTTTCGGCCAATACGAAATAAAGAAGATAGCCATAAACGAGGCAAGGGTGAAAATCAAACTGTATAAGGACCGCACAGACAATTACCACATTTGGAAACCCTCGACCGACACAGCCTCGTCTAAATTTACTTTCGGCCTGCAGAAGGTGGTGCTGAACAAAGTGAGCCTGCAATATTCCGACTACAGACTGCATCAGGATTTCAAGGTTTTTGCCGGCGATGTGCTTTTCAAAGGAAAGTTTTCGGATGCCGATTTTCTGATGAATATTGACGGCGACATGTATGTCTACAAGATACAGTCGCGCAAAGATGTCTACCTGGCCAATCAGGCTACCCATGTGGATGTGGAACTTTATGTGAACAACAACCAGGATTATGTTGAATTCCGCGAAGGATATGCCGGCATAGGCAAGCTGCAGTTCGACGTGAAGGGAAAGATATCTTATGCCGACAGCCTCACCTATCTGGACCTTTCGGTGGAAGGCAAAAAAATGAAACTGCAATCATTCATCAACGAACTGCCTTCGCCCTTCCGCTCGTCATTCGACGGATACGAATGTAAGGGCGATTTCGCTTTCCGTGCCACAATCAAAGGCTATTCGGGCGAAAACAACAACCCATTGTTCACGGCCAGCTTCAGCCTGAGCGAAGGAGATATTGTACGCGAAACGACAGGGGTAGCCCTGAGTCATGTGGGATTTACGGCTACCTATACCAATGGCGTCAGGCAATGTTCTGAAACCTCTGTGTTGAATATTTCGGGATTTACCTCTACGCTGAACGATGGCAACATTTCGGGCCGATTGAGCATTACCAATTTCAACCGCCCCCAACTCGACCTGAAACTAGCGGCCGACCTCAACCTGAAAGATGTTTTTCTGTTTGTGAAGGCAGATACTGTCGAATCGGCATCGGGCCGTCTGAAACTGAATACAGACATCAAGGGGGTGGTGGAGAGCATGAACAACTTTACGGTAAAGGATTTTATCAGCAGCACCT
>CAZNRQ010000119.1:0-8267 GCA_964574845.1 uncultured Bacteroidales bacterium | reverse complement strand
CTTTAAGCATTGTTTACTAATCAAATTACATTTAATATTTAAATGTCGTTATTATCATAACAATATCTACATATTGGAAGATCATCTTGTTTATTCTTAATTATCAAATCTCTATATCTATTAAATGCGTCACTATTCCATATTGATTTTATGGAACTTTTATTAAGATTTCCAACAATCATATTATTATCATAATCTCTACAACAAGCACTAACAGAGCCATCGTAATTTATAGCCATAACATTAAATAGGTCTGTGCATTCTGGATGTATTTTAATTACGGTTTCTAAAGATTTAAGCCAATAGAATCTTTTCTTTTCAGTACGATTCAATTCAGAATTATTAATGCTAATATGCTCAAAAACCGTTCTGGTAATAGATACTTTATCTACAAAAGGACTTACAGTTTTTCTGAATTTCTCTATCTGCTCATTTGTTTCATAAGTGATCGAAGTTCCAATATGGATGAATGGAGTAGATCTCGTTCCTCTTAATTTATGAAACAACCTGATAATTTCTATTAATTCATAAAAAAAATCACAATTACGCGTCTCACTGTAACTCTTTCTATCGACGCCTTGAAACGAAAACTTAATACTGTCTAAATTTTCAATTAAGTCTTCCATAATGTTAGCCTGTAACAGACTCCCATTAGTATTTATGTGACACAATAACCCAAATTGCTTTGCTGTTTTTAGGTAAATTAGAAACTTAGGATGTAATATTGGCTCACCCCATCTTATAAATCGAATAGGGGTTTTATATTGCACGAGTTCTTCCAATAATGAATAATAAACCTTATCAATCATCATTCCTTTAGGTCTTGCGTGCATTAACATTCCAGATGGACACATCAAACACTTAAAATTACAATGATTGGTGAGTTCAATATCAATTACATTAGGAAAATTAGGAATTGTAATATTTTTATTGTTTGGGAAAAAAACGTTATTTGCCATAGACTTGTTATAAAGAATTAAAATCCGTACAATTTATTTTCTATACAATACTCTAAAACAATTTTAGGAACCATTTTTTGATTTTTATAAGTTCTAAATAATGATGATGAAAAATCTTCAGAGTAAACAACTGTTTTAGAGTTACTTATAATTTGAGAACCTGTCCTTGCTAAAAATACAATTTCATAAGGTTTGGTTATCTGATTTTTATTCTCAGCAAAACGGTTTAGTACAAGTTCCTCATTATCTGAACCAACAATGTAATAAAATTTATTAACATTATTAAAATTTACAGTATTTATGAATTCTATGAAAACAGACTCCCCTACAAGAATATTGTCATAACCTAAAGAAGTATATTGTAGATATGGATAAAATTCTTTTAAAGCCAACTTAGTCATTTCATGCCTGTGATATTTTGAGGTTTTATGAGGTTTATGATTAATTAAATCACCACATACCTGAATAAAAACAACGTCTAAATTGAACATATTACGAACCTTCATAGCTCCATTTAGATGCCCATAGTGAATGGGATCCCCCGTAATTGGAAAAAACCCTATAATCACTTTATTTTTCATTAACTAAATTTTCAAAACAATAGGGGTCCATTTCAGAAAGAGAAAAAGGATCTTCTTTAAGGCCATAAGGAATTGCTGGACATCCACCATGACATGAAACTTTAAAATATTTACATTCAATACAAGTCTCAGACTTTTTTTGTAATAATTTATAAACTTTTTTTGATGAAGGATTTCCAAGAATTATATCTAATTTCTTATCATTTTTGAAATTCCCTAAAATAAAAAATGGAAATCGTAATTGAACACATGGATACACATCACAATCAGGCGTAAACGCTATAATTTTTTGCATTCCAGCAGGACAACTGTATCGTCCATGAAAGTCTTGAATATAAAATTTTATATCTTCAGTGAATATTTCCCAATCATGCCAAATTCGTTTTTTATTATATTTCTTTTTCATCTCATAAATAACTTTAATACATTCATACAATTCTTCAGGAGATAACATTTCATCTTCTAAGTTTTTTTGCGCTCTACCTATTGGCCGAAGAATGCCTAATTTTAAATCACAATCTAATTCATCAATAATCAATTCCGTAAGCTGCTGAATTTCGAATTGATTTTGTTTTCTTAAATGAACTGTAACACAAACAGTAAAATTTTCATTTTTAAGCTTTGGAATAGTCTTTTTTATGAGATGATCAAAAACCCCATCACCTCTAATATAATCGGTAGAATCTTTTAATCCTTCAAGAGAGAGATGGACTCTTCGAATGTATGGTTTTGTATCAATCAATGTACTTATCTTTTGATCATCATAAATACCATTTGATACAACAATTGATTTATGTCCAAAAGAATATATCAACTCCATCACATTATAAAAATCTGAGTGTTCTAAAGGCTCTCCTCCTGTAATCCAAAGTTCATCTAATGTACCCAGATTATTCCGTTGAAAATCCTCTAATATAGAGCGAATCGTAACTATATCCATCTCAATTCGAGGGATTTTTGCATAAGAGTCATTAAAACAATGCTTACAGTTTAAATTACAAATGTTAGTGATTTCTAAGGTTGCAGATGAAATATTCATAATTATTGTCTATACCAATAAAGATCAAAATGTTTTCCTCAGTAAATTTTCCGCCCGTGGACCAGAATTCGTCATACACTCTGAACACGTATCGCAAACAGTATCAGTTATCTTATTCTGTTCAAGCTTGTTTCTAAATTCTGTAAATACCAAGCTATTCCAAATATCAATAAGTGACGAATCCGGAAAAATACCCATTTTATAATTTTCTGGAATTAAAGATGGATGTTGAAAAAGAATATTAAAACACGTAACAGCTACTAATTTATCTTGTAATAGTGTTCCATCAAAATTCGATCTTTTCCAAGGGACAAGACATTTTGGTAAATTCCTCAAAGATTCAGGGGTATTTATCCCCCTTGACTCCAATATTCCAGAATAGGTATGATAACTTCTAATAAAACACTCAAAACCTTCAGCGGTCCAAAATTCTATAAATTCATTATCTATTTCAAATTTAGATTTAACTCTTGTTAATACAATACGTGTTGAAGCATCAATAGATTTAACAAAATCACGCATTTGGTAGATATTATTGTTAACTCTTTCAAAAGCATCTATTCCCTTTGTTGCTAAATAGTCTTGTTTATTGGTTGAATTAATTGAAAATTCAATAATACCTACAGCTCTAATTAGTTGAGGAATCAAATGAGTCGGGAAAAGTCCATCTGTGAAAAGCCAAAATTTGGTTTTCAAATTCAACTGATGAAGAATCTCTAATAATTTAGGAAACTGAGAATGTAATGTTGGTTCCCCAACTCCATGTAATCTTACTGTTGTCTCATGTCGTACTATTTCTTCACAGAAGCGTCGAAAGGTATTGACATTGATTTCTAAATTACCAAACATCCGCTTTCGTATATCTTGATGAGTAAGACCAATTGGACAGTGAACACAATTACAATGACAAATTCCTCTTATAATACCCAAGTTAATGATTGAAGGGAAAGAGAGAAGATTGTTTTGCATCAATTATACCACCTTTGAATTTATTGTTTGAACTTTACCATATTTCTCTAAAATATCTTCACTAAGAGTCACCCATGATTCTATATCATTTTCGTCGAAATTTCTGTGCCTTAGTGCAAAAACTGTTTTTTTCCCTTTACCAATCTGAATGTATTCATTAAAATTTTTATTTGTGATCGTATATCCAAATTTTTCAGGATATTTCCATATCAAAGAACCGGGATAAGGAATTAGCGGATATACTGTGTACTCTGAGAAATGCACTTCTTGAGCAACCATTTCCATATATTTCCTGATATTATCCTTATTGTCATAGGGTAATCCCACAATAAAATATACCCGTATCATTATTCCTATCTCTTGAGCATAGTTAATTCCAAAACAAATTTCTTCTTGCCTTGTATTTTTTCCTATTATCCTGAGATTCTTCGGGTTATAGCTTTCGATTCCTACTGAAATATGAAAACAACCAGACTCCTTTAGCTTCAAAAGAACCTCTCTTGTCAAATGTTTTGCATTTGCAAAGATTCTATAATGAATATTTTTATCTCTAAGTTTGTCTAAAAGTCCATTTTGATATGTAGCATAGGTAAACGAATCATCATTAAATCGAAACATATCATATCCTGATCGTTGACTTTGCATGACTTCTTGAAAAACTTTTTCTATTGATTTTCCAACAATACTATCTTTTTTCCCTCTATCCGTAACAACAGAGTTACAAAAAATACATTTATTCAGGCATCCTCGTGATGCTTCAAGGTTAATGACTGGCTTGTTAAGTATTCTTCGCCCATAATGTTCTGGAGATTCTACAAAACTCCGATCTATCATTGGAAATTCGTTCTCATTTAACCGTTCACCATACACGATCTGTTTTGTTTCAAAGTTAAAAATATTTTTCTCATACATTTTTATGATTTGACAAAATGCTTTTTCACCTTCTCCACAAACCACAATATTTATCCCTTCGAATTGTAATGTTTCATTGGGTAAAGCCGTAGGATTCGGCCCCCCTACAACAATCAACGAAAACTTCCCATAATCTTCTTTAATGTGTTGTATTAGTTCTTTAACGATATGCCATTTTGTACAATAAACGGTAAATCCATATATCTCTGCTTTATTTTCAGAAATAACAGTTTTTGCCTGCTCCACATTATATTTTGTAAGATCCAGGATAACCACGCGAAGCCCTATTCTTTCTTGAATAAAACTTGCAATACTGAGTAACCCTAAAGGAGGCTCAAGATATTCATCTATCAAAATATCTCCAGGTGGGTTAATAAGAACGATTTTAGGTTCGTATTTCAAGTAAACCTCCAATGTATAAATATAGGTCTAAGCATATGTATGATTATAATTAACAATTATCATCAGGATGACGGATTTGCCGCATCGAGAATTTTATCAAAATCATTTTTTTGGAGGCACCTTTGAGACAAAAACCACCCGGAAGCCAATATTATTGCTCGGGACATTGTCATACACTTTACAATATCCCGACCGACAGCCATTCGCTTTGCTGGTCCAGCCCCCACCACGAATCGCATGGTACGAACCCTTTACTGGGTTGTTAACAGGACTGTTAACCCAGTATGTTGATTTGCATTCTTCATTATAAGTTCCCTTATCCCCATCACTGCACCACTCCCAGACATTGCCATGCATGTTATAAAACCCCAAAGCATTTGGAGCAAAAGTGTCAACAGGAACAGTGTCTTTGGTGAATATCCCTTTATCATTGCCATTATAAGGATTATTGCCATCATAGTTTGCTTGAGCAGTTGTTAAATTCTCACCAGTACTGAATGGTGTGTATGTCGTGCCACCTGCGCGGGACGCATATTCCCATTCTGCTTCTGTTGGCAATCTGAAATCAATATCTGATTTCTCTGACAACCAGTCGCAATAAGCTTTTGCATCGTTCCAACTGACATATACTACAGGATGATTGTATTTAGCTTTTTCTCTGGGATTACCAAAGACATCATGATGCCAGTTTAAGTGTTTTTTTAAGTGGTGTTTTTCGCTATTTTCCCACATCAAACTTCTCTTATCTTTTTTTTCTGCATCAGTCTCATACTGCGAATATTTAGTAAATTCCTGGAAATCAGACAGCGTAACAGTATATTTACACATAAAAAATTCGCTAACTTCTATCTGATGCTGTTTTTCACGGCTTTCATGTCCTGATTCACCTTCAGGACTACCCATAGTAAAGCCGCCAGAGGGTAAATGAATGCAATTCGAGAGTGTCTTCAAAATCAGTCCCAGCAACTTTTTTGACACTGTTTCTCTGCGTTGCAATGAATTTTTTTGTTCGTTCTCACGATAAAAAATCAGATAATCCAGAAAAATATCATACAATTTTTCACTTTCGTTAGGCATAATCTTGGTTTGTAGGCAAAAAATTACCATTAGATGAAGGAACATCGGAATCACAGCAAGCTCGTGTCGCTTCTCATTGCGATCAAGTTTGGAAAGGTACTCACCAAGCGCATGTGCATATTCAGTCGCTTCATCCGCTTTTTCATCTGACTGGCTCTCGCTATAATTTTCTTTTGAATACTGCGCTTGCAAAACATGGGCAAAAAAACATTTTTGCAAAAAACGGCTCTTTTGATCTTCAGTAAAAGGTTGGATGTTGGCAATCTGTTTATCGGTTCCCAGCGCGTTTTGTTCCTGTTCACCATACCCCTTATCCCGAGTAGTTATGATAAAGAATGCTTTTTCCCAAGTTTTTGAAGCGTCATAAACCCATGCGCAGACTCTTTTTCGTTGATCATTATCATTTATTTCATCGAGGCCGTCAAGCAACACAAGTGTCTTTTCTTTATCAAGACGTTTATTTAAAAATTCTTCTTTAATACTAAAATTGTTCCCGAAGCATTCAGATAATTGTTTAGAAAAAGCGTTAATACTTTCGGGTTGAGTATCCATCTTATGAAGCGGCATATACAATATCGGTAAAGGAACTGCAAAACCGTATAGGTTTATTTCGTTTTTCAAAGCAAAATATTTTATGATGGTTGTTTTTCCTGAGCCGTGCACTCCCTTGATAAGCAGCATGCGCGATTTTGATGACACAGCATGTTCTATTGCGTCTATAAATTTTTGCTTCTCAGGTGTATCCATAATAAGATCAATATCAATAAATGTATCAATCGGATTTACCGTTGTTTTATTGCCATCAATCCCAGGAATTTCAATAATCGAATCTTTGAGAAATTCATTTTTCAATCGATCACTGTAACGTTTAGCTTCATTTTTTTGCACCTGAGCGTCCTGTTTTTTTTTACTTTCGTTCTTAATTATTATGGTTATAATTGTGACTACAATTGTACAAATCGCTCCAATAAATATTTTTAAAAAATCAGAGACGGGCAAGCTAGCAAAAACAATATTATTAAGTTTTGTAGGTTTTTTTTGAGCTTGATGCATTTCTTTGCTTGCCCTCTTGTCCGTATTTGCTCTTCCTGAATCGACTGCTGCTGCATTGCCCTGCGGCTTTACTGCCTGATTTGCATAAACAGTAATGGCAACAATTGTGTAAAGAGAGAAAGATAGGGTAAGAATAAAAATCCTGATAAGACGGGGAACCGGAGAAAAGCTTATAGGCTTAGCTAGTCTTGAAACATGCAGCCGAGTAAGAGCCATGTGAACAGATTGAGTGGATTTACGGATTGAAAACGACGTTTTGGTAATATAGTGTAATCTGTCTGAAATGGGCAAGTACGTAGCAGATCTAAAGTGAACATTTTATTTCCCTGATGGAGACGCATTTCAGCCACTTTAGTAAGCTGTCCTCAGGTATTCTCAGGCTTGCTGATACGGGCCATAGTATGATGCATTTGAGTTACGAGAATGACATTGATAAGTTTTGTTAGGGAACCTATTTTTCGTTTTTCCGGCACAAGCAATGGGTCTAAATTTCTTGGCAAACCTTATAAGCCGAATGCGATTATCAAAAATGATATGGAATTTATTCTTATGCAGTATGGTAAGGCATTGAAGCAAGAAAATCGGCAAAGAGGCAATGTTCCCGTTTACGGGTCAAGCGGAATTGTCGGTTATCACGATGTCCATCTTGTTAATGGCCCCGGCATAGTTATTGGGCGTAAAGGTAACGTCGGAAGTGTGTACTGGTCTGAAAAAAGTTTTTACCCCATTGATACAGCCTATTTTGTTTTGTCGGAAATGCCCTTGCGTTTTTTGTTCTATGACTTACAGACGAAGAATTTTCTCAATAACGATGCAGCAGTGCCCGGTTTGAATCGAAATCAGGCAGATTCCCTTGAAACAGTTATACCTAAAGAAGATATACTTCGGCTGTTTTGCGGTTTTGCCGATGATTTCGAGCAGCAAGCCGCAGTACTTCGTATTCAAAACACCACCCTCCGCCGCACTCTCGACATGCTGCTGCCCAAGCTCATCTCCGGCGAAGTTGATGTCTCCGAACTTGCAATTACCATTCCAGAGGAGGTCGCTGCATGAAAATTGAAACGTTACTCCGCCGACCGGAAGGCAAAACCCTTGAGTTCAAACCTTGGCCGGACATCAACCCGGAAGCACTGAACTTCCTGGTTGCTTCCGGGTTGTTTGCCGGGTTCCATGAAGCCATTGGCAAGAGCACTTACGACCCGCAGAAACGATATTTGCCAGCAAAGGAGTCCCAATCATGACACCACATCCCGGCGGGTACAGTGAAGATGCTCT
>CAZNRQ010000118.1:0-8295 GCA_964574845.1 uncultured Bacteroidales bacterium | reverse complement strand
AAAAACAGGCACTTAGCCTGAGTGCTGCCTATTTGTCAATGCCGGTAAACGATTCTTCGCTGATAAAGTGTAGGGAGCAATGGCAGCAGGAACAAGGCAGTGGAATAATAAAAAACAATATTGTGATCATCCTTATGGAAGGCATGGGCACTTATAAAATGGGCAAGTACAACGGACCAAAAGATCTCACGCCCGAACTCAATCAACTCATTTCACGCTCCGTTTATTTCGACAATATTTATTCGGCAGGTATTCATACTTTCAACGGCATCTACTCCACCCTCTTTTCTTTCCCGGCCATATACAAGCAGCAGCCTCTGGAAAAATACATGGATGTGCCTCACAGGGGATTGGCAACGGTGTTGAAAGAACAGGGCTATACCACTTCCTACTTTACCACCCACGATCCTCAGTTCGATAATGTGGCCGGATTTCTGAAAGCCAATGATTACCAAAACATCTATTCCGACTATCCCGCCGAATGGATATTAAGCAACAACGGCATTCCCGATCACAAACTGTTCGAATATGCCATTCCTGTGCTTAACAAGCAATCCGCCTCTGCCAAACCTTTCTTTGCAGTATTTATGACTGCCAGCGATCATAAACCCTACATCATCCCCCTGGGTATTGATTTTCGGCCTAAATCAACCGGCCTCGATCATCAGATCATTGAGTATGCCGATTGGTCCATAGGTCATTTTCTGGAAATGGCCTCCCAACAAAGCTGGTATCAGCACACCACCTTTGTGTTGATAGCCGATCATGGTTTGAATATGGGCCATACTTACGATATGCCTTTGTCGTATCATTCCGTTCCTTTGATCATATTCACTCCTTCGTCCAAAGTATCCGACACACTCCATTGCCTGGGAGGCCAGATAGATGTGGCACCCACAGTATTGGGCATGCTGCATATTCCTAATGATAACAAAACCCTGGGACTTGATCTGTTCCAACATTACCGCCCTTTTATGTATTTCAGTGCCGACGACCGTATAGGTTGTCTGGATAAAGAGTACTACCTCATCATACGTCCGGAAAACAACGAAACCCTTTTCCAATACAAGGACCTGAGCACCGAGAACTTTCTATCCTCACAAAAAGCCAGGGCCGACAGTATGAGGTCCTACACTTTTTCTATGATGCAAACCATGCAGCTACTAATGAGTACAAAACCAAAGCCGGCTAAGGAATAACTTCACCTTTCCGATTTCACGAATTCGTTCATCACCGTGAAATAACTCAATATCAATATACAGTTTAGAGTGGCATCCAACAAACGCTGTTAACAGAACCATAAAAAATCGAATAAATGTCCTCAGAAATGTAACATTCCAACTTTTTGGGCGTCCTATTATGTAAACAAAAAATCAATGTACAAAACCATATTACTGTTAGTAGCACTATTCATATCAACTACAGCATTTTCTCAAGAAAAATTTCAGATCAGCGGACAGATAAAAGACAATAAAACCAAAGAAACACTGGAGTTTTGTAATATCACGGTCATCAATCAAAAAGATAGCCTCATCAATCTGGCTGCCACCAACCAAAATGGCTTTTTCACCCTTTCTCTCGATGGTGGAGCCTATCGCTTCATCATTAGCATGATTGGTTACAAGACCGATACCACCCAATTTATAGGAGTTGGGCAGGACAAATTTATCGGGGTGTTTCCGTTGGAACCCACCGTGGTCAATCTCTCGGCAGTATCTGTTTCCGAAAGCTCCCGTGAAACCAAAACCGACAGAGATGTTCAGGTAGTCACCGAAAAACTGAAATACGGAGCCACCAATACTCAAGATGTATTGGATAAAATTTCAGGCGTTGATATCGATCGCTACAGCAACACCATCAAAGTGGATAATGATGCCAAAGTCATTATTTTGGTAGATGGCATTGAGAAAGACCAGCAATACATCAAAAACCTCTCGCCCGACCGCCTGAAAAAGGTGGAAGTGATACGCGACCCGGGCGGCAAGTATGCCCTGGAAGGCTATTCGGCTGTCATCAATATCATTTTGAAAAAGGATTACAAAGGCACCGAGATCTATCTGGACGACGAATTTCTGGCCGATCCTGATGCCAAAAAATCGGAATACATTCCTGTGTCAAACAATGGTTCGGCTACCGTCAACTACGTGTACAACAAAGTGAATGTGTATGCCAAATACAATAACAATGTGGCCAAATTCAATTTCAATACCCTGGGTAAAAAAGAATATTACAACGGTCTGGTGATAGAGCATAATGCGGTTTCCAACGACAATTTCAATACCCAATACCAGCAGCTGGTGCATAATTACACCCTGGGAACCGACTATTACATCAATCCGAAACATACGTTGAGCTTCGAAACCAACTTATCCATGCAGCCCAAAAAACAAAACGGCAGCAATGAGCTTTACAACGAGGTAAGTAGTCTGCACGATGCCATCCTGGGCAGCGATACTTCCTCATCCAAAAACCGGGCCTACAGCACCAACTTTTATGCATCCCTTTTCTACGAAGGCAATCTGGATGAAAAAAATGTGATTAACTCCAATTTCACCTTTTCTAACTACAACAACTCTTACACCAATGAGTTCTCACAGCATGCCTTTA
Organism: uncultured Bacteroidales bacterium; assembly: GCA_964574845.1. Lineage (GTDB taxonomy): Bacteria > Bacteroidota > Bacteroidia > Bacteroidales > CAIWKO01 > CAIWKO01. Next base: position 5,688 of record CAZNRQ010000118.1, on the reverse strand, counting down.
GCGTAAACGAATCAGGTAACGACCATAAGAATGCCACCAAATTCTATCTGGAATACACCCATACCTTCAAAAATAAATCTTCGTTGCAAGTGGGCTACGGCTACACATGGGAAGGACTCAACAGCAACTTCACGACTGACACAACCAGCAGTTTCAAATATACCGACATGCGCCACAAGCTGTATACATACTACAATTGGCAGATTGCAAAACGCCTGAGTATTAAAATAGGAGCTGCAGGCGAAACCAGCAATCCCAATTCGGATGGATTGAAACGCTCCTATTTCATCATTCAACCCTATCTGGATGTGAAGATAGATGCATCAAAGAATCTGGTTTTCAAAGCGAAATACCGTTCGGGCAGCACCTACCCCGATATCAGTCAAACCAATCCCTACACCAGTTTTGTAGATAGGCAGAGCGTGCGAACGGGCAATCCCAATCTGCGACCCGAGGTGGTGAACAAGATTTCCTTGCAAACAACCATTCTGCAGGGATTAATAACCATAGAACCTTATTTTCATTTCTCCAACAACACTCTATCAGAAGTAGGAACCTTTCGCCCTGATAGTATTTTTGAATATTCAACCAGCAATGCCGCCAGGTACAGGAATTATGGAGTCGAGGCCAGTGTTACCATCCCTTTCGGAAAGAATATCTTTCTGCAATCAAGCGCTGATGTGTATTTCAGCAGGATAAAATATCTTGCCAAAACCAATAAAGTTAACGATTGGTCTATGAGCACACAACTCATCTATCAAAACCTGAAAGCCAAGACCATGCTGGGCATGCAATATCAGAAAGCCAATAATAAGTATATTACGGCACAAGGCTATTATTCGGGCAATAATGATTTCTGGGTATTTTTCATTCGTCAACCCTTTCTCAAAGACAGGCTGGCCTTGCAATTTGTTTATATCACCCCCATTTCTTTGGGAGTCAACTACAAACAGGAGCATTACATAAAGACCGATTATTACTCCGAGAGCCGGTACAATGATATAACCATATTGAAGAACATCATGATACTCCAGCTTTCCTATCGTTTCAATAAAGGAAAATCGGTGAACAAAAAAGAAAAAGAGATAGAAAAGATCAACGAAAAAGGCAACAAGGGATTGTTTTAACTACCTAATCAGCGACGGAGCGACTATAGGCTTGCTATAAAAGTTAGTCAACCCGTCACTATCTTTATGTCATTCCCTACAGGTGTTCAACCTGAATTAACCTCCAAAGTTTATTTTTGATATTATTTCTTTCCTGATGGGTAGTGTTTAGCGGATAATCGTAAATTTGTTGTAGTAAAGCTATTCTATTCCGAAAGTCTCTGCTTGCACTACCTTGGATGAAAATCACTAAAGAATAAACTGACACTTATGAGCAAAACAATAAAGAAATACACCAATTTCGACTGGATAGATCTGGAAAAGCCGGAGCGAAACGAATTGGAAACGCTGGCTCATCCTTTCAGCATTGATATCAACCTGTTGGAAGACATCTTGGAACACGGACATTTGCCAAAGATCGAAAAAGTAAGTGGCGATTATACCTTCATCATTTTAAGAGCCCATTCGGCAAATTATACCGATAACGTCACTTCTGTGGGTGAATTGTCGAACAAGATTGCTTTCTTTATCAATCCGCAAGGACTAATAACAGTCCACAGGGCTTCGTTTGACTTTTTAAAAAATCTCGCAGGTGAATTCGCTGACAGCGAAAAACTGATGCTGGCTATTATGGATGAAATGCTGAATACCTATGAAGGCCCTCTTCATTTTCAAAGTGAAAAGATGGATGAATTTGAGAGAGAAATTTTCCTGAAAAATGGAACTTCTATTTCAATTGAATCCTTGTACTATCAAAGATCAAAAGCAAGGGTCTCGAAAAAAGTACTTCAACTGACGCAAAACGTTCTTAATCAGATTTGCGTAAACCCTGATTCTCAGTCTTTTTTACAGGACCTAAAAGAAACCACCTTGCGCATGGTATTGAATTATGAGGAGGTAATTGAAGATGCCAATACCATTTTAAACACATACCTTTCGCTAACTGCCAAGAAAAGCAATGATGTGATGAAACTACTAACTGTTTTCTCAGCATTTTTTCTGCCTCTTACCTTTATAGTAGGAATTTATGGAATGAACTTCGACATAATGCCCGAGTTAAGGTGGGATTACGGCTATTATTTTGCATTGGGTGGTATGCTGCTGATATCTGTAATAATATTTATTTGGTTTAAGCGAAAACGAATAATGTAGCCAATACTTGCACTACCATTTTCCTCAGTCAGATAAAGTTTTACAGGAAATTATTGGCTTTTGACAATTCCAATTTACAGTGATTAAACCTTTTCTGATGTAAAGGAATAAATTATGCTTTGATTTGATTACAAAAAACACTATCTTTGGTTATTAAAAACTCTACAAAGCATGAAAAAGAAACATTTCCATTTATTTGTCATGTTATTTCTTGTGGGCATTTCCGGCGTATATGCTCAAGATAGTTGCAAAGTGTTAATGCCTCAAATTTCAGCAAAATATGAGGGTGGATGCAAACAAGGATTGGCAAATGGAAAAGGATATGCCAGTGGAATTGATATTTATGAAGGAAGGTTTAAAGATGGACTTCCTCATGGAAAAGGCATCTATACCTGGGCCAATGGCAACACGTATAATGGCTTTTTCAGAAATGGGTTGAAACACGGAGAAGGTACGTATAAGTATAAAAAAAACGGAGCCGATAGTGTTTTGAACGGTATTTGGGAAAACGATAAATTTATCAGAAAAATCATCCCGGCTCCTTACACAGTTAATATAGCCCGCGACCTTGATAAATATTCCATAACCAAGATTAGAGATGGGAATAAAGTTTCCTTGAAACTACAACAAATGGGCATGCAAAATACGGATATTTCGGAATTCACATTTTTGGCCGATAATGGTTTATATCGTACTCTGGGAAACACCTATACCTATTCTCAGGTTATTTTTCCAGTACTGATAAAGATTAATTACACTACCAAAAACAAATTAAAAACATCAGACATCAATCCCGTATTGGAAGTCATTATTAATGAACCGGGAGAATGGGAAATTGTTTTAACGAATTAATGGCTATATCGCCCCACTCACTTTGTTTCGCATTTGGATTTGAAAATTAAAAAACAATCCCTGTATTACTTTTTTTGAAAAAATTTTTGATTATTAAAAAAAATTTCGTAATATTGGAAAAAATTTAAAACCCCAACCCATGAAAAAATCTTTTCTACTTCTATTTCTGTTTAGCTTACTAATTATTGTAGCATCCTGTAAAAAGGATCAAACCACTACTCCTCCTGATGACACTTATGTTCCTATTAAACCTGTTACATCCACCAGTTTGGCCGGATTTGGACACAATTCAGGTATTCCTGTAGGTACTAACTGGACATTCCCTGCAAGCATTAAAGTTGTTGGCCATATTTTAGGTGGCAACCCTGGCAAAGAAGCATATGCTGGTGATAAAAACTATGAATCATGGTTGAGCTATTTTTCAAACCAACCAAAAACCACATGGGAAACTCATGGATTAGGTGTTTTCGTGAACCTTTACATGAAATTACACAACACCAGTGCCAACCCGACTACTTTTATTTTTCCAGCCGGCCTGGTATTCTGTAATGACAGTTCAACTGACTCTACTGTTTTAGATACTGCTCAAACAGGAGTTATTGTTGTTCCTGACACAATTACCATTCCTGGTGGCGACACTTTAAATCTTTGTTTGAAATCATTCTGTACAAATGCCAGTCGTCATGCACCAAGCTATTTTTCAATTTACGAACCTAAAGTAGTAAGCATCAACGACCAAATGGTTCGCTTCATTGCTGCTTTAAGAGGAAAATCTACTTTGGCCAGCCATGAATCAGATATTCTGGGATATATTTGGAAATTCACGGGTGGAACGCCACTTACGGAGGCAGATTACGCGACAATTGCGTCGTGGCAATAGCCAACCTAATTTATAAAAAAAGCCTTGGTACCTTATGTATCAAGGCTTTTTTTATTTACGATGCAACAGTCATTAAGCAATTTCCCTACCTTAAAAAGCTATTTCGTAGGCTACCTCGTCACGAATATGAATATTAAAGCATAAGCCTAAATAGTTAATGTCTTACAATCAATGAAGAATAATTACAACAGCCCTCTGCCCTGTCATTTATTTTAATATATTTGTCTCTTAATTTAAACTTCTAAAAAATGAAAAAACTTACTACTCTGATTTTTACTTTTTTGCTATGTTTTTCTTTGGCTCAGGCCCAAACATTTTCCGATGATTTCGAATCATATATTGTAGGCTCACAACTGGGTCCTCAATCTGCTAATTGGGGCACATGGAGTGGCGCAGGCGGTGGTACAGATGATGTTAATGTCGTTGCGACAGATAATCATACCACAGGTGGAACAAAATCAATTTACTTTTCTTCGACATCGTCAACGGGCGGTCCTTCTGATTGTGTATTACCATTTAATACCACACCACTCACTACAGGACAATTTACTTTTACTGCATGGTTCAAGATTCCAACCGGTAAAGATGCCTATTTTAATTTTCAGGGAACGGCCACTATGGGAAATATGTATACCCTGGATTGCTGGATGAATGCCGATGGTTCAATAAGTATCCAAAATAGCGGAACTCAGAAATTATTAGGAACACATCCTTTTGGTCAGTGGTTTAAATTATCAATCAAAGCAAATTTTAATTCCAACACATGGGAATTGTTAATTGATGATGCAACCCAGGGAACATGGCAAAACACAAACAATCAGGTTTATGCTATTGATATTTACCCTGCTGACGCTTCCGCCAGTTATTGGGTTGACGATGTCTCCTATAACATAGTTCCTTATACCTTACCAACTGTCAATGGTGCTACCAATCTAATAAGCGTAACCAACGGTTTGGTTGGACAGACACGTGACATATCTGTAACAGTTAGAAATTTAGGAACCACTGCCATTACTTCCTTCGATCTTTCGGTAGATCAAAATGGGGGTACCCCGGTGATCCAAAATATTACCGGAGCCAATATTGCATCTTTAGCTACCTCCATAGTAAATATTACAACCCCATTTACTTTACTTACTGGAGCGAATACTTTTAGAGCAATTATTAGTAATGTCAACGGAGCTGGTGCCGACGGCGATTATACGGATGATACCATAATCACTTCATTAACTCCCGTTGTTCCTGCTGCTGGAAAGAGGGTCGCAGTGGAGGAAGCTACCGGAACCTGGTGTGGATATTGTGTTAGAGGCGCAGTTTATATGAACATGATGCAAGCCAAATATCCCGGATACTTTGTAGGAATTGCAGTCCACAATGGCGACCCCATGGTGTTCACAGCTTATGATGCTGGAATTGGACCTTTTATTGCTGGATATCCCTCAGCTCTGGTAGATAGATTGCCTGAAATAGATCCCAGCGCGATGGAAACTGACTTCTTAACCCGCATCCAGATTGCACCAAAAGCTTCCATTCTCAATGGAGCAACCTATGATTCCGTTTCTCGCGAATTGAAAGTCTCATTAAAAACCACCATGTTGCAGAACATAAGTGGTGATTACAGAATTGCTTGTGTCCTATCTGAAACTGATGTAACAGGAACTGCTACCGGCTATAATCAGGCTAATTATTATGCCGGTG
>CAZNRQ010000117.1:0-8324 GCA_964574845.1 uncultured Bacteroidales bacterium | reverse complement strand
CTGGTTTGTTATTGGATTCGCCACATTTGCCTTTTTCATCACCTTTATCAGGGAGATCATCAAAGACATTGAGGATATAGAAGGCGACCGTGCCGATGGATGCAACACCATTCCTATCAAACTGGGCATCCCCAAAGCAAAGAAATTCGTTCTGGGTTTCGCCATCTTTACAATGTTCCTGTTGGCCTTTGCCCAGACCATGCTTTACGCAGATTATGTAGTTACCTGCTGGTACCTGATGATGTTGCAGGGCATGTTCCTTTTTCTGATCATCAAGCTCATGAAAGCCAAAGAAAAAACTGATTTCCATTTCCTGAGCGTGTTTGCCAAGTTGATAATGATAGCCGGATTGCTTGCTACACAGTTGCTTTACATTACTTTTTAAATTATGGTACTCATCGAAAAACTCAGCGATTATCGCATCATTCTGGCATCGCAATCGCCCCGTCGCAAGCAGCTGTTGGAAGGACTGGGACTAAAATTCGAGGTGATAGTGCGCGAAGTGGACGAAACAGCCCCACCGGAACTGGTGCGCGAACAAATTCCCCTATATCTTGCCGAAAAAAAAGCCAAAGCTTTCGATCCCGATGAATTTGGCCCCAAGTCACTTATCATTACTGCGGATACCATAGTTTGGCTAAGCGATCAAATGTTGAACAAACCCACTGATTTCGACAGTGCCGTTGAAATGCTTACACTGATTTCAGGAGGCATGCACGAGGTTTTCACAGGCGTTTGCCTGCGCACCAACACCCATTCCCATTCTTTCTTTGCAGAATCCAAAGTCACATTCCGTCATCTGGACCATGCCGAGATAGTGCATTACATTAACGAATGCCAACCTTTCGACAAAGCCGGTGCTTATGGTATACAGGAATGGATAGGCTACATAGGAATAGAGCATATAGAAGGTTCGTTCTACAACGTGATGGGACTTCCCACGCAGATGCTCTACAAGGAGTTAAATGCAATATTACAATAGAAATATCAGATCTTAGATAATAGCATCAGCGAATGCTGTTGACCTGCGAAATGGTTATAAAGCAGGACATGCTTGATTTTTGATGGTTTGTGGGCATTGAACAAACATACTTCAGGAACAAACTGTCGCTTGATGATATTGGCCGACAACCACATTCCGAAAGCCGAAGCTGTATGGTATTCGCCGCAGAGATTTTTAAACACCGCTACAGGTGTATTGGCAAACAAATTATTGATCACATCCAGGTAATACACATCGCCTTTGGCATTGCCATTCATTCCGGCTACTATCAGGTCTATATCTTCCAGCCTTAGTTGGTTTTCTTCTAAAAGTTTTGTGATAGCGCCATAAATAAGGCTTTTACTTTTAGGTTTATAAAGGGTTTTTGTTCCCTGCAGGCAGGCGTAGGTAGAAGCTACCTTATCTTTGGTCAGGGTAACAAACACCGAACCCTCGCCGGGAATAGTTCCCAGTCCCGGATTTCTGATGAGATCAAGATTGTTTTCGGTTTTGCACCTCCAGTCACCCAACAAAGAAGTTACCCTGAAATGGTTCTCGGTAAACTCGTCAATGCCTCCCACCAGTGCCGAATTTGCTTCGCCGGTCCGAATCAGATCGAGGGCATCGGTCAGAGCCGATTCAAAGGAAAAACCACGGTGCACATAGGTGCTGTTGTAATTGAAACACTTCAGTATGATGGCGATCTGCGAACTTATGGTATTGTAGGTCGACTGCATGAAGTTGGTGGGGTTCATCAAGGTCTCGTTGTTGTCGAGCATGGTCATCAGAAACTTCTCGGTATCTTCCACACAGCCCAGCCCGGTTCCTGTAATGATGGCTCCTGGATTATCAATTCCCGCTTCTTTGATACTTATAAGCGCCGATGTGATACCCATCTTGATGATACGGCTCAGACGGCGTGAAAGCAACGGATTGATATAATCTCTGTACGATTCGGGTTGTATGCATTGCAGAAAAAGTGCATTCTGATTTACAGGCTCTGTCAGGAAAACATCATTGCTAATGGTGTTTTGTGGAGAGATGCAGCCTATGCCCGAAATGTAAGAAGACATTTTTGATTTGGGATTTTTGATTTATGATTTATGATTTGAGAAGATCAGTGCTGTATTATTGCCTCCAAAGCCGAATGAATTCGACATCACATGCTTCTGAGTGACTCCTGTCATAAGGGTAGCCACAGGCTTGAAGGTAAGTTCCTCAATTTGTTCACTGAAGTTGAGATTGGGGAATATCATGTCGTTCTGCATTCCCAGCAGGCTGATGATAGATTCCACCACACCTGCCGCGCTGGTGGTATGTCCTGTAAAGGGTTTGGTAGAACTTACGAAAGGAATATTGGGTGCAAAAAGTTTTTCAATAGCATGTCCTTCCGACACATCGTTATTGTCGGTACCCGTTCCGTGTGCGTTGACATAGATGATATCCGAAGGCTTCAATCCGCTCATGTCTAGGGCTTTTTTCATGGCCAGATAAGCTCCGTTGCCATCGGGCGAAGAAGCCGTCTGATGAAAAGCCTCACATGCATTGCCCCATCCGCTGAGTTCGGCTATGATCCGCGAATCATCCCCTACTACCTCCTCCGATTCGATGACGATATATCCGGCACCCTCGCCCAAGTTAATTCCGGCCCGGTTCTTATCGAAGGGTTTGCAGGGAGAAGGATCAAGTATCTTTAATGAATTGAAGCCATTGATGTGAAATTTCGTCAGGCATTCGGTTCCGCCCACCACAACTCTTTGAAGGGTCCCATTCTGAATTAGTCTTGCACCCAGCAAAATGGCATTGGCAGCAGATGAACAAGCAGTGCTTACTGTTGAAATAAAAGCTGTGATACCAAAGTGGTCGGCCACCTTTTCTGTACTGTCTGCACAATCGTGAGTGGCAATGTATGAATTGGGGGTTTTGTCTTTCAGGTATTGGTAATAAAAGATCTCGCTTTTGTCCATCCCGCCCACGGTATTGGCTGAGATGAGGCCCGTAGGTATATTATCGAAATCAGAAATACCGGCATGAGCCACGGCTTCTTTTGCTGCCAGCAAGGCCAGCAGTGTCGTTCGGGTATAACCCTCCTGATCAGGAAGACCCAGCATAACAGCCAGCTCTTCATTAGAAAAGCCGACTTCTGCCACCAATAAATTATCCTTGTGAATGGTATCCAGCCATTTGATCCGGCCAAGACCGGAACGGCTCTGAGAAAGGGAGGTTAAAGTTTCCGCAATGTTCTTTCCAATAGCGGAAATAATACCCATTCCGGTAACAAAAATCCTTTTGCGCACAATGTTATGCTTTTTGGTTGTCCAATATGTATTTGGCCATGGTGCGGATAGAAGCAAATATCTTCTTACCGTCTTTGGGGTCTTCTATTTTAATGCCGTAGTTCTTTTCCAGCAAAACTATGAGTTCCAATGCATCAATAGAGTCCAGTCCTAATCCTTCGCCAAACAATGCTGCATCAGGGTCAATATCTTCAGCATTAAGGTCTTCGAGGTTCAATTGTTGAATGATCTCTTTACGCAGCTTGTCAATTAATTCGTTTTCTTCCATGATAGAATATTTCTTTATTTTATAAATAGTTGTTCAATTTCTGAGGGCGCAAAGGTAGTAAATTCTTTGATATCATTCACCATATTGTCGGCTTCCACCAGCATCAAAAAGGCGGAATAATCTTCTCCATCCACATCGGCCCAACCGGCTATTACCGCTTTTGCTTTATTTTTACTCATCAATTGTGCCGTTTGATCATAAAGCAGTTTGGCATCAAATTTCTCAGTCACCAGCAAAAGGTTCTCGCCGAAGATCTTCTGCTTGATGCATATCTCTCCCATCATGATATTAGGCAAGGTATAAACAAAGATGGCCGGACTGGGAAAATAGTTCTCCCGCGAATCAATACTAAGTTGATGTTCCCTGTCCGTATTCATGGTAGAGGCTCTGTTGAGGAAGACCATGGCAATATCTTCCCGGGAATAAGTATCCAACAGATGAATTCCATTCAGCAAGACCTCTGCCCCCACAAAAGCCAGTTTGCTAAGGTTATCCATTTTGTAGAACTTGGGATAGGCCTGATTGAGGCTTTTGAAGGCTGCTTTGATAAATTCAGCGAAAGTCGGGGTGTCCTCAGCCAGAAATACATTCTGACCCTGAGCTTCGACCCGATTCTTTGTGATATGTGCAGTACGTGTAATCAGCATAGAAAAACTATTTAGCGTAAACCACAGCCGCATTGCATCCGCCAAAGCCTGAAGCTGTTTTAATTATAAATTTCTGTTCCTTATGGGTCAGTTTGTCGTTGATCACCACCTTATCTGGAACGCCATATTCAGAATAACCAAGGGTATTAAAAATCACCCCCTGTTTCATCCCCTGAATGGCAAATACGGATTCGATAATACCAGCAGCACCCAGTGTATGACCTATGTAGCCTTTCAGGCTATTGATGGGCACTTCGCTCAATCCTGCCAACGCAAATGCTTTAGCTTCCATCTCATCATTGAAAGGTGTGGCTGTTCCGTGAGCCGAAACGAAATCTACCTGAGATGATTCGATAGATGCTTGCTTCATGGCTTTGGTTACAGCATAATACAAACCTTCACCCGTTCGCGAAGGGCCCGAAATATGATTGGCATCATTGGCACTTCCTCCACCCAATACCTTTATGGGATCACCCTCGGGTAAGTTTTCTATATTATTGGTCAAGATTATTGTTCCGGCTCCTTCGCCCAGATTCAAACCATCGCGGTTTGCATCAAATGGTTTGCAGGGTCCGAAACTTAAAGATTTGAATGATTGAAAACCAGAAACAATAAATTCTGAAGACAGATCTCCCCCTACCACAATTACATTTTCGTAATCTCCCGAACTCAACATATCATAGGCGTTGATTACAGCCAGCACACCTGATATGCAGGCATTAGAAATTACAACAGGAGTATTCTTATTACCGAAAAAATGGGCTATCACTTCGGCCGACCTCCACAAATAGACGCGTTCAGGTTCGAATAGATGCTTCTTACCTGCTTCCAATAAGTCGATATTGCCTTTCGTTGTGGATAATATAAAGAGGGTTCTTCCGGAATCAGCTTTTATTTTTGGATTCGAATGCAGCGCAATGTCTGCAGAAAGAATACAAAGCTTTTCGAAACGGGTATATTGAGTAGGGTCGCCAATTAGCGAGAAAAGTTCTTCTGCCTTATGATCGTCAACCAGGGAAGCAAAAAAATCTTCCGGTGCCAGAGAATGGTCAGTGATTATCTTAACCCCTGTAAAGTTATTCTTCAAGTTTCGCACCTGTTCGTCCAGCGTAAAACCCAGAGATGTGACAGCACTCTCACCTCCAATATAAACTTCGTGCATGAATGTTTTTTATGCAAAAGTAATGTTTTTTTACTTCTATTTTTTGGGGTTATGAGATATGGACTAGCTGCATATTAACTATCGAATCCTTTATAAAACAGCAGGGACACCCGTTGGAGTGTCCCTGCGATAACAAGTTGCAAATACTTAGAGTAATCGATTTCAATAATCTTTATAACCCTATTCTGTTTTCTTAGGAGCCATATATTTTGCCAGAAATTTCTCCATGGCACCATAGAAATCATATTGATTGTTCTGGTTATGGAAACCATGGCCTTCGTCATTCTTAACCATATATTCCACTTCCACACCACGGGCTTTCAGGGCAGCCACCATCTGGTCGCTTTCATTCTTGTTTACACGTGGATCATTGGCTCCCTGAGCGATAAACAAAGGTGCTTTGATTTTATCGGCATAGAAAACCGGCGAAGCATCGTGCAACAAAACGCTGTCCTTTTTCGGGTCGCCCACCATTTCGTAAAACTGATCAAGATAAGGTTTCCAGTAAGGAGGAATGGTCTTCATGAAAGTGAAAAGATTAGCCACACCGACATAATCAACGGCACAAGTATAAAGATCTGGTGTGAAAGTCACTCCCGCCAGGGTAGCATAACCACCGTAACTAGCGCCATAAATAGCAATACGATCAGGATCAGCAATGCCGACTTTTTTCAGGTATGCAACACCATCGCTGATATCGTCCTGCATTTTCTTGCCCCACTCTTTAAACGAAGCTTCCCAGAATTTGCGACCGTAACCGGTACTCCCTCTATAGTTCATTTGAAGAACAGCATATCCGCGGTTAGCAAGAAACTGTATCTCGGGGTTAAAGCCCCATTCGTCCCTTGCCCAAGGGCCTCCATGAGGATTGATGATCACAGGCAAATTTTTGGCTTCGTAACCTTTTGGGAGGGTAAGATAAGCATGAATATTTAGACCATCGCGTGTCTTGTAAGTAATTGGTTTCATTTCAGCCATATCTCCTTCCTTGATCCAGGGATAAGGATTAGACACCTCTTTAGTTTTCAGCGTGGCAAAATCGAACAGGTAATATTTTCCCGGATTGCGATCGTTACTCACATGCACAATACCGCTTTTGCGGGCATCGTCGAACGATACTATGTAAGTTTCATATCCTTTAAATTGTTGCTTCAGCAGACTATCAATTCTTTGCCATTCCTTATCAAAGAAATGCTCCTCATTCTTATCGGCAGTCCAACTTACAGCTGCAAGAACCTTTCGTTTTTGGTCATAGTAAACTCCACTCAGGTCATAATCAGGGTTGGAAAACAATTCTTTGATCTCTTTTTTGGTAGCAGGATCGTACTCAACAAGCACTACTTTATCTCGGCCAATATTGGTTGTGACATACAGTTTTTTATTGGTAGCATCGAAAGATTGAGGAGAGAAAGATTCTTTATAGGAAGTGGTCAGTAATTTTGTAAAAGGAGATTTTTCATTTTCGCGATACATATAGGTAATATTCACTCCATCCGTCTTGGTGGCCATTCGTATAACACCGTCATTGTCAGTTACCCAACTATCAAAGTTTTCTTTGTTCTCATAAACCATGTCCAGCTTTCCGGTTTCAATATTAAGCATATAAGGATCGAAATATTGCCTGTCTCTTTTATTAAGGATTACTATCATCTCTTTTTCCTTGCCGGGAATGTAATGAAGGTCGTCCTGAATACCTGCGCGTACTCCCGGAAAAGGCGTCAGGGCCTTTAGGTCAGAACCGTCGGGATTGACAGAAAAAATCTGGAAGTTTTCATCACCTCCAACATCCTGCATATAAACCACACGATTGCCCTTCCAGAAGTATGAATCTATGCTGCGTAAGGTATCATTAGTAACCCTGACCGCATTGGTATCGTCAACTTTCCTGATGAAGATATTCATCTTTCCTTTGAAGTCGGCACGGTAGGAATAGAACTTACCGTCGGGCGAAATTCGAAAAGTGCTTTTTTGGCCATTTTTGAAAAAATCTTTAACGTCAATTAAGGGCGCTTTTTCGACCTTCTTGTTGGGATTGCATCCTGCAAACATCAGTATGAGTATTACAGGTAAAAATAATAATACATTCTTTTTCATTGTTTTTCTGGTTTAATTAATAAAAAAATACCGATTTGTTAATTGATTTTTTACATCAAGATATAAAGGTACAAAAAAAGTTTGATACAAATTACCGTATAGCCAATGTTCAAAAAAAACTTAAATAATCTTAAATAACTTGACTTCAACTTAAATTGTTTGTACCTTTGTTTGTAATCATTCTAAATTAAAAACCATGAAAACAAAAATTCTCATATCACTAATTATACTGGTGGTGAGTTATAATACTTATGCAACAAAGTGGACTGTTGTCAGTTCCGGGTTCACTTTTTCGCCTGCCACGTTGACTATTACCCAGGGAGATAGTGTCGTATTTTCTTTAGCAAGTATCCATGATGTACTTGAAGTTAGCTTGACCACTTGGACAGCCAATGGGGCTACCGGACTTGCAGGAGGATTTAGCGCACCTTTCGCCGGCGGATTGGTTTTGCCTGCAAAACTTACCTCTGGAACTCACTATTATGTTTGCGAACCTCATGCCTCCATGGGCATGAAAGGCAAAATCATTGTAAATCTGGCCACAGGGATAGAAAACGAAAGCCCGAAGTTTAGCTTTACTATTTATCCTAATCCTACACATGATTTACTTTATGTAACAGCCAATACAGAATTATCAGGACAACCCTACCGGATATACGATTTACAGGGTCACAAGGTGTTGGATGGCACACTGACCGAAGGGACAACATCAATTGATATCAGTCGTTTTGCTGAAGGTTTCTACCTGTTCCAATTTGGAGATGTAAAAAAGAATACCATTAAATTTATTAAAAACTAAACGGTAACCAAAACAAACCCGAACAACATATCCGGTTCTTTACCTGCCCATTGTAATAACGGTTTTGGGAAAATG
>CAZNRQ010000116.1:0-8337 GCA_964574845.1 uncultured Bacteroidales bacterium | reverse complement strand
CAGGAGCGCGGCCAGTGCGGACAGGGCTAGGGTTTGGTTTTTTTTCATAGGTTTAAGAAATTTTTATCGTGTAAGATTTCACTAATTAGTGAAAAAAAATGTCTTGACTTACAACTCAATATGATTTAATTTTACGCTATAAAATTAATAATTTATATTTTCAGATACACAGCGGAAGTAAGTTTTTTAGATAAGGTGAGTTTTTTTTAAATAGACAGTATGACCTCAGATACTTATATCGGTTTATATTCCTCGGTTCCCCTTCCAACAAAGGTTGGCAAAAACAAATTGTTTTCAGTTTCCCATAATAGCTCCCGCCATATAGACCTCACCGTCCAATATTCTCCTTTTAATAAAACAACAAAAACAAATGTTGTCGTGGACAATAAATACTCTGTTTTCGACTTTTTGGGTACTGTTTTCGACTTTCAGGATACTATTTTCGTTTTTCAGACTATTGTTATTGACGGTCCATATACTGTTATCAACAATCGTCATTCTGTTATCAATTATCAAAGTGTTGTTCCTGACACTCATAATATTATTACCGAATATCAGAGTCCTGTTTTCGATAATCAGGATAATGTTTTCAATGCTCAGTATATTGTTAGCGAATATTACCATTCTGTTTTTCGCAATGAGAACATTGTAACCATTCATTCCAATTATACTTACACCAATAAGTATTTATCCCAACAAACTTTTAATCCGTTTACTTTCAATTACCGTATTAAAATAATTAGTCAAACAAAAGTTTAACCCTTTAAAAAATTAGTAATCATGAACAAAACTCAACAAGCCCAATTCGATTCAAGCAATCGTGCAAAAAAATTCATTATGGATAATCACGATGTACTGGTCGACAATCCCGAATTCGTCCTCCTTCTGGTCATCTTCACCGACCTGCTAACCAAACTCGAAGAAGCCCGTCTCGTACAGGCTGCCGACATCAGCATTTACAAACCCGACAAAAAACTGCAGAAGATCATCATGGCAGCCATTGTCATCAAATATGCCAAACTTGGTGCTGCCAAAGCTTATCTGCTGCACAATGTTGAACTTAAAAAAGCTTTGGACAAAGTCGTATCCTTTATTTCACATGCCGACGACGATTTGGCCGTCGACCGTGCCACTACCCTCATGAAAACAATGAAGGACAATCTCACCATCCTTACCAATATCGTACAGGCCAATATCGACGAAATGGTAGCCGCTATCAAAGCTTTCAAAGAAATAAAGCCTGTCCCCATCGACAAAATTCGGGAGAGAAAGGCACAGGGAACCGACCCCATACCTCAATTGTGTATTGACATGGAAGAATGTAAAAAACAAATGGGAAATATCATAGAGTCGGCATTCAACTCATTGTTCGAAACCTGGAAGGCTAAGGTGAAAATAGGTACCGCCCCCGGCACCAAACACCTTTCTTTATCGGTACAATATATCGATGAAGCCAATGGGGCACGCTTACGCGGCGTCAATGCTACCCTCGTCAGCAATGCCCAGCCTCTCCAAATGAAAAGCACCAAATATGGCTACGTAAAAGGCTACGGCCTGCCCGAAGGCAACTACACCCTCACCTCCGAACTCAACGGATACCAGCCCGACACCAAAACCAACCTCCTCATCCGCGACAAAAAGCTTCTCAAAATCATAATCAAACTAAAAAAACCAGCCGAATAAGCTTCTTATAACTACCCCCGGCAATTCTGATTCAGCGAAGGCTTCACCCCATGTGAAGCCTTCGCTTTTTCCTAATGGCGTAAATTATTTCAAAAGAAAAAATAAAAACCGCTTTTTTGTGTTGTAATAAATAGTTATTTTTGAAGTTAACAATTGATAAAAGCAGAAGAATGATCTGACGATACCAAAAACTTAAAGATATGACTACACAAGATTTAATTACTTTCGACGAACTCAGAGAAGCTCTGGAGTTGAATTCCACAGATGATAATTATACCACAGCCGGCGACTTCCTGCTCGATGCCCTCACCGACTGGCCTACCTTCAACCTGACAGAACCTGTCGACCTGCTTGCCACTCTGAAAGAGGAAGTTAAAGCCCCCCTGACCTTCGACAACCTGGAGGCTTACCGCAACAGTTTAGATATGGAAAACGAAAACGGCTGGAAAAAGGAGTCACTGACAGCTTTGCTGGAATTGTTCGACTTCACCCGCCGCAGTCATTACGATAAGGCGATAGAACTTGACACCATCCTTGTGCAATTGACGGAACATTTCAGGGAGGACGAGTAGCCGAGTTTGCTGATAGTGCCCTAACCGAATGCACGAAGAAAACGAAATAAAAAACCTTGACCTCACTCTAAGGCGTGGTTTCATTGATAGCCGCCCCCGGCGATTGATCATAAATTCTGAATTTATTGAATTTGAAGATAAATCCTTTGGCGATAAGCGTACTACCCGATTCGATAAAGAAAGCATTACCGACTATCGTTTCGGAATAAAGTGGATCAGCGGATATGCCTTCACTATAGGCCGCGAATACCTGATATTTGTCCGAAACAATGAAAACAAGATTATAAAGATCAGTTTTAAAAGTCTGTATGGGTTTAAGAAGAGGGAATATCAAGAGCTTTATAGCGATATACTGAACACTCTATACCGATGTTTTTTCTACGATATCACCAACGACCTTTTGACAAAACTGCATGAAACCAATGACATTAGTATTGGTAATGTGCGCATCACCAAAGAGAAACTGACCATAAAAGTAGCCGGAATATTAACAGAAGAGAGCCGTGAGATACCATGGGACAAGGTGGGAGTGAGGGCCTATCATACTTATTTTTCCATTTATTCAACGGATGATCCTGCTAATATCAACCACGGATACAGCTATATGGATGATTGGAATACATGGGTTTTGTACAATTTTGTGCATGCGGTGCTGGAACATAATAATTCTGAGATGACAGAATAATCCTGAATGCGGATATGAAAAGGGTTTTAATAATTACGATTCTATTTTGGACTTTAGCAGGCTGTAAGAGAAAATCGGACTTTGTGATATTTCAAAAGCACTTTGACGGTGGTGCTCAAACCCTTTTTATTTATACCAATGCCACCGATTCGCTCGAAATTCTCGAATATTCCCTTGCTCTGGCTGAAAAACTTAACCCCGGCAAGAGCTACAATCAACAGGACTACATGTTCATTTTCTATTGTCGCGACTCCGGTAAGTATCCCGGATATTATAAAGGGAAAATGGATGATAATAAGCACACGTCTTTTGCTAGTTTTAGCAATATGCACGAAAAATTCTATAGGGAGAATAAACCCGGTGCATTGTATTTTGATAAGGAATATCCGGGATACAAGAAATAGTAAGAGTGGATAAGTCATACCGTGGATAAACCCATTAAATATTGGAAATTAAAGCTTCGGTTGGGTTTGTTAACAAGCCCTTATCGGCATTATAGCATTATTGCAGAGGGTATTGCCGGTGAAATGGCTGAAGCGTATGATTGCCCGAAAGGAAATGCCTATATGGGATTAAAAGTCTGGGCAACTTCAACAGATGAAGCCTCCGAAATGATTCAGGAAATCGCAGCGCAAATCGGGTTTAACATTCAGGGACACATTAATGTTTATACAAGTGAACCAACGGAACCACCCCAAAAGTATCCTTTTGGATATGGTATTAATTTTCACTCTTTTTAACAACAGTTGCTTTAATAATTAACCTAATCAAAAAGAAAGTGTATTGAATCCATTTTAAGGAATTCTTGTTTGATATATTAGTGGAAAAATAGAAAGAAGGATTAATGGATAACCGTTTGTGTTTTTTGGCTCTGCTTCCGATAAGCCTGTTATCATTTGGGAACAAATTTTACTCAACTGAATTATATTTTTTACCTTTGGTTGATAAAAAAATAAATTGAAATGAAAAAATATTTTGTACTGATTTTAATAATCAGTTCCTTATTGTTTTCCTGCAAGCCAAAGCATGCCTGCAAATACGACCACATAAACGGTTATACCCAGGGAACCACTTATAGCATGACGTATGAAAATTGCACTGACAACGATTACCATGGAGCTATTGATTCTATTTTAAGAGATTTTGACATGTCGCTTTCGCAATACGTGCCTAATTCGATAATTTCCAGGATAAATTCAAACGATACCACCGTCAGGATTGACGAGCACTTCAGAACAGTTTTCCTGAAGTCGAAAGAGATATGGGAACAATCGGGGGGGCTGATGGATATAACCGTAGGCCCAATAATCAATGCCATTGGATTTGGTGCAAAAAAACAGACAGATATTGACAGTTCGAAAATAAAAGACCTGCTCAGGTTAGTGGGTTTAGAAAAGGTGAAACTGGTGGGCAACAGAATCCTGAAAGCTGATACTGCCATGAAGTTGGATGTAAACTCTATCGCTCAGGGATATTCGGTAGATGTGGTGAGCGAATTTCTGGAGAAAAAAGGTGTAGTGAATTATATGGTCGAAATAGGAGGCGAGGTTCGAGCCCGTGGAAAGAATCCGAAACAGGAATTATGGCGCATTGGTATTGATCAGCCTAAAGAACTCAGTTCTGATCAGGATGAGGCTCTGCAAGTGATTTTAGGTCTGAAAGATAAATGTATTTCAACCGCTGGTAATTACCGTAAATTTCATGTGGAAAACGGGGTTAAATATACCCACATCATTAATCCCAAGACGGGGTTATCGGCCAAAAGCCGCTTGCTAAGTGTATCCGTTGTAGCCACTGACTGTATTACTTCTGATGGTTGGGATACAGCACTTATGGTAATGGGACTGGAAAAAAGCATAGAATTTTTGAAGCATCATCCTGAATTGGAAGCCTACCTGATCTATAATGACGAAAAAGGCAATTATCAGGTTTATATGACCAATGGTTTGAAGTCCATGATCACAAAATGACCCTTGCTCTTTCGCAGATTTTTTTTTGCTGGTGCCGGGTTAGTCAGTTATTATTTCTTCGTGTATCAAGGTGTTTCCTCTGTGAATCTCCTTGTTAATCTACGTTCTCTGCGCTCCGAAGCAGCCCTCCGGACCTTTGCAGTGAATCTTTTTGGTCGAATTTTCTATATAGAATCTTCTTTCTTTTTATTCCCCAAATTAATTAAATTTGTATCTAAATTCCACTCTCATGAAGATCAAAGCGCTTATTCTTACCATTTCGATGATGCTGCTATCGGTTTTTTCCTTTGCGCAGTCGGTTGACGAACTCTTTGTTTCGGCTTTCACCAAATATCAGAACAACGATTACCAGGGCGCAGTGGACGATTATACCCAGGTGATCGCCCAAAAACCGGATTATGCCGATGCTTTCTTCAACCGCGCCATAGCCTACGAGAAGCTCGAAAAGAACCGCGAAGCCATAAACGATTATACGACACTTATTGTGCTGCAGCCCAACGATGCCAATGCTTATTTCAACCGGGGCATGTTAAATGAAATTACTTCATCCTACCAAAGTGCCCTATCCGATTTCACAAAAGCCCTGGAGCTTAACCCCGAACTTTCGACGGCCATTTATCGCAAAGCGCTTATTTATGGAATGCTGGGGGCCGATTCACTGGCACTGGAGAACTACTTTGTTTACCTGAAAAAGAATCCTAATAGCACCAAAGTTAATTTCTCACTGGCCCAGCAGTACGACCGTATGGAAGAATATCACACGGCCATTCAATATTATACCATGGTGATACAGTTGGATTCGGGCAATGCCAAAGCTTATTATCAAAGGGCTTATGATTATGAGATAGTGATGAAAAAGCAGCAGGCACTGGATGATTATTCAAAGGCTGTAGCCCTCGATCCGAAATTTCCCGATGCCTGGTTCAGTCGGGCTTATTTATATAACGAATCATATGAATTTGAAAAGGCCATTGCCGACTATACCAAGGTGATAGAATTGCAGCCTGCCGATTCGGATGCCTATTACAACCGTGGATTGGCCAAAGCCAATGCCGGCATGAAAAGCGAAGCCTGCGATGATTTCTGGAAAGCAGCCCAACTGGGGGATAAGATAGCGAAGAAATATTATAAATTGAATTGCAGGTAATTTATCCCGCAGATTACGCAGATTTTCGCTGATTTTAATATTATTGAAAATTCTGTGGTTATTAGCGTCCGCCAGCTGACTGCGTAGGAAGTCTTTTTAGTGTTTCTTAGTGATCTAAGTGTCTTAGTGGTTCTTTTTCCATCCGTTGCCGTGAATCTTTTTGGTGTTTCTTAGTGTTTTGGTGTCTTGGTGGCAAAGAGAAGTTTTTTTTTCTGCGTTAATCTGTGTAATCAGCGGGAAACAATCAGACTCCCGCGAATTTGTCAATCAGCAGCATTATCATCACCCCCAGCATGAAGACATTGATGGAAATGAATGCCACTTTCATTTCTCCCTGCTTTTTATAAAGGTCCTTCATAAAGATGAGCACAAAAGCCAGGCACATGATGCCAGTTAGTATCTGTATCGCCATCAGGTGAAACACTCCAAAGTACATCATACCAGCAACCACCGTCAGCATAGCCACCACACCCGAAGTAATAATATCTTTTACCGAACGTATAGAATATTTATCGGTCAGAGCCGGGAACCCTGCCCTGCGGTAATCCTCCTTATAGCGCAGCATCAACAGAATAAAATGCGGCAACTGCCAAACTACCATAAACAGACAAATGAACAGGAAAGTGAGGTCGGTTAGTGAGCCACCTGCTGCTTCCCATCCTATGATTATGGGAATCACTCCAGTCAAAGTGCCCGGAATCATTGCAAAAGCTGTGATGCGTTTCAGATAGGTATACAAAAGGTTATACCACAACAAACTCAACACACCCATTATCAGGCTCACTAAGGTCCCGAAGACCCACAGCAGTATGAGGCCGGCGGACAACAACGCTAAAGCTATTGCTAGTGATGTATTCAGCGAGAGGGCACCATTAGGTACAGGGCGTAGGTGTGTGCGCAGCATTTTGGCATCGAACTTACGTTCCTGTATCTGGTTCAATGCCGAAGCCCCTGAAGCCAGCAGGAAGATACCCAGAAAAAGGAAAGCAGGAGGGAGACCCATACTTCCTGATGCCAAAAGATAAGCCACCAAGGTCGAGAAAGCTACCGACAGGGAAAGTTTAAAGCGCGAAAGCAGTAAGATCTGTTTGATGAAGAAGAATAAACTTTTCAAAATAACAGATTATCACTTAAGGGTTTTCAGATATTCTGTGATCAGCTTTATTTCAGAGTTTTTAACCACGCCTCTATATGATTTCATCACGCCGTTGGGGAAACCTTTTACCACTTCTGCCGAAGGATCGAACACGGAACGCCTGATGTATAGTTCATCGGCAACCACATCTTTATCGGCACCGCCTACGTTAAGAGTGCGGGTTGAACCGAACAGGCCTTTGAAAGTAGGTGCAATGCCTTTGGCTCCGTCAATAGAATGACATCCGGTGCAGCCGTTCTTCTTGATCACTACCAGACCTTCAGGTTCTTTTTTCTTAGGAACATAATCGGCATACCACTTATCGAAATCGGCCTGATCTTCCACTACCACTTTCGAACCCATATAAGAGTGGTTCAATCCGCAATAATAGGAGCAGAATATTTGAAAATCGCCCAGTTCCTGGGGAATGAACCAAACGGTATTGGCTTTTCCGGGAACCACATCTTCTTTGATGCGGAAAGAAGGAATAGAAAATCCGTGTATCACATCGAGTGAGGTAAGTTCGAGTTTTACGGGCTTGTTCTTAGGTAGATATAATTCAGCTGATTCTTTTCCGTTTGGATACTCGAAACTCCATTGCCACATTTTGCCGTATGTTTTTACAACCATGGCATCTTTAGGTGCATTAAGCTGCAGACTGAAAGCGGTATATCCGTAATAGAACATAAACATTACCAGAATGGTAGGGATAATAACCCAGGTAAGTTCCACCCAGGTTTTTTCTTTGATCTGTGTAGCTACCGGATGTTTTGATTTACGGTATTTTCTGACAAAAAAGAGCATTACAATGGTAATACCTATCAGAAAAAACACTCCTATTCCGAAGATCAAATAAAAGGCAAAATCGACGCCTGCTACAAAATTGGAACTCTGTTGAAAAAAATCCATAATACAGTCTTTTAGATTAGCGGTTCAAATAATCAAGGAAGGTGATCAAAACGATCAGGGCAAATAAAATAATAACCCCAAAGCCTACCACTTTAAAAATCTTTTTCTCGTATCTCAGGTGCATAAAATAATACATTACCAGAAATCCTTTTACAGAAGCAATTGTCAGGGCAATGGTCACAGTAAAAGCAGTCAGATGTATCATGGTAACCGAAATGGTAAGACAGGTTAGGCAT
>CAZNRQ010000115.1:0-8358 GCA_964574845.1 uncultured Bacteroidales bacterium | reverse complement strand
TCATTATAGTTATAGACCTGATTTAATAATCACAAAAACTCTTAATCAAAAAGATTATTGACAAATTTAAAAAGAAATTTTCAATAAAAGAAAAAAGAAAACAGGAAATTAAAAGGAAACTATATTCAAAAAAAAAACTCCTTTCGGAGTTTTTTTAGTTTTTAAGCAACCACGTGAACCCAGTTGTGGGTGTCGGGCTCGTCGCCATACTGAATGGCGCGCAGCTTGTTGTAAAGTTTGGTCGAAACAGGTCCGGCATTACCGTCTTTGCAATATTCGAAAACCTTTCCGGTATCGCGATCCTGAATCATTTTGATAGGCGAAATAACAGCAGCCGTTCCGCAAGCACCTACTTCTTCGAAGTTTTCCAGTTCTTCCACCAAAATCTGACGGCGTTCCACCTTCATTCCCATATCTTCGGCCAGTTGGCGAAGACTCATATTGGTGATGGATGGCAAAATGGATGGCGATTCGGGCGTGATATAAGTGTTGTTCTTTATAGCAAAGAAATTGGCAGGGCCAGCCTCATCAATATATTTGCCTTCGCGCGAATCCACAAAAATAGCGGTCGAAAATCCTTCGGCATGAGCCCTTTGACCGGCTTTCAGACTGGCGGCATAGTTTCCACCGACTTTAATACTACCGGTTCCTTTGGGCGCGGCGCGATCATAATCGCGGATGATTTGCATCTTCACAGGATTGAATCCTTCTTTAAAATAAGGTCCCACAGGCGTTACGAATATCATAAACAAATACTCGTCGGCAGGCGAAACCCCCACTTTCGGGCCCGAGCCAACCAACAGCGGACGAATATAAAGCGACGATCCTGTTTCGTAAGGTGGCACCCAACGCAGATTGTTGCGGATAGCAAGTTCCATGGCAGCTTTAAACAATTCCGTAGGAACCGGTTGCATCATGATACCTTCAGCAGAACGCTGCAAGCGTTTGGCATTTTCTTCAAAACGAAAAACCCTCACCTTACCATCTTTCCCTTTAAAGGCTTTCAAACCTTCGAAGGCTTCCTGTCCATAATGCAGGCAGGTAGCGGCCATGTGAATATTAATGGTTTCGGACGACGAAACTTCCAGTTCGCCCCAGGCGCCATCACGATAATAGCAGCGAACATTATAATCGGTTTTCAGATAACCGAAGGGCAGATTTTTCCAGTCGATATTGAGCATATTCTATCTTTTATTAAAAGGTTAATTACGGCCACGAATTTATAAATATAATCGATGCGAACAAGCATTTTGAGAATATTTTCTGTTATAGTGAACACAAAATTTTCAAACAAAAAAGGCGGAATAAATTCCGCCTTTACATTAAATTCAGAGGAGTTAAGATTTTACACCCATTCCTCGGCAAGAACCTTCCCGGATATTCCGATGGTGATGGCTTTTATGGGTACTTTGCGCCCCGACTGATCCACACCCTGTTTGGTCATCTGCAACAAACCTCCGCAGCAGGGGACTTCCATCAGCAACACGGTTAATGTATTCACCTTGGCATCCGACACCATTAATTTGATCTTCTCCACGTAAATTTCTTTGTTCGAATCCAGCTTAGGGCACGCAATCACCAGCGATTTGCCTTTCAGAAAATCGTTATGAAAATTTCCGTATGAAAATGCTACGCAATCAGCAGCTATTACCACATCGGCATTTCTGAAATAAGGAGCCACAGGGCTCACCAGGTGCAACTGAATAGGCCACTGCCTCAGCTGCGATTCAACGTTAACATTAGTGTTTTCCGAAACAGCTTCATTGTTTCTGAGGTCCATAGTTTTTGAACCGGGGCAACCGCAGAAGCTGCCACCTTCTTCGTGATGGTTTGTTTCCATTTGAAATTCGTTTATTAGTTCTGTAAATTTATTTTGATTGTTAAGATAATCTATAGCTTGCTTCACATATTCCTTCTCGTTGTGATCGCGCAAATGACGCAAATGAGCCAGTACCGTATTTTTTCCTGTCATCGCGATTCGCTCAATGGTTTTTACTTCATCATAGGGCTCGGCTTCGCGTTCTTCCAGTTCGATGGCTCCTTCGGGACACTCGCCTATGCAGGCGCCCAAGCCATCGCAAAACAGTTCGCTGATAAGTCGGGCTTTGTCGTCAATAATTTGCAAGGCACCTTCATGACATCCATTCACGCAAATGCCGCAACCATTGCACTTTTCTTCATCAATTTTAATAATAGTACGTTTCATAAAAGCTTAATCATCTATTTAGGTATTTGAATACGCAAATGTACAAATAAAAAAACACCTCAAACAAAAAACAAAAAAAATATTGTACTCATAAAAAAAAGGGAGTTCGCAAAAACTCCCTTTTTTATTTTTCAAATTCAGGACTAACCAAGCATATTGCTTAATTTCTGATCTTTAAAATAGTCGTGTATCTCGTCGGTCAATTTGTGTACAATACCATTCATCAGGCAAGTGTGGAAGGGGCATATTTTATTGTCGAACGGGCAGTCCGGCATCTCCATCGGCCCTTCTACTGATTCGTAAATACTCAGCAAAGAGATTTCGGAAGCAGGCATATTCAAAACAAAACCTCCTGCAGGTCCCCTAGTCGACTTCACAAAATTCAATCTTACCAAACGCTGCATTACCTTAGCGATGTGATTTTTAGAAGCTCCTGTTAGATCAGAAAGCCTATTAACATTCATATTTGTGTTACCTGAGCGTGCAATAACCACCATTACATGAATGGCAATAGAAGCAGCTTCTGATATACTAACGATTTTCGACATTGTTATTTAATTAGGATTGTGATTTACTATTTTAAGAGTTTCAAAAATACAAAAGAATCTATGACCAACAATTTCTCACCCAATTATTTATTTTTTAAAGCGTCTAAATAAGTATAAATGCTTTCTTTTTCACGCTTTTAGGTATTGCATTACTTAAATAAGACTTCAAAAGTAAAAAAAAACTTTGTAAAACGTTGCTTTATAAAATTAATTATTTGTATGTTTGAACAAAAAAACAGGTTTTTTTCTGATATATGAACTCAAGAAAATCTTAATATTTCACGTATGGCAAAAGAACAAGAAGATAAAAAAGACAACAGCAGGAGAAATTTCCTGAAAAAGGTCGGCTTAATCAGTGTTGGTGTAGTAGCTGGCGGTGGAGCTATATTTTCCGCAACAAATTTTGAAAAAGGAAAAAATGCTTCTGGAAAAAAAACCAAACTACTGACACAGGACAACAAATTAGTGGAAGTGGACTCGTTGGCAATGACGCTTATTGAAAAAGCTCCCGCCGATGTACTTCAATCCGAAGGTCGCGATGGTATCGCGGGTAAAAGATGGGTGATGGTTGTGGACCTTTCGCAATGCAAGAATGCCCGCAAATGCATTGGAGCTTGTCAAAGTGCCCATCATTTGTACCCTTATCAATTCCACATTAACGTATTGCAAATACAAGACACTCCTAAAACCAAACCTTATCACATGTCGAAACCATGCCAGCATTGTGATAATCCTCCCTGCGTTTCTGTTTGTCCGGTGGATGCTACCTTTAAAAGGCAGGATGGCATTGTTCTTATAGATAATGAACGTTGCATAGGTTGCAGGTTTTGTATGGCTGCCTGTCCGTATTCGGCCCGTACATTCCAATGGGTTGAACCCAAAGATGCCGAAAAGGATCAAATGACCACTTATAATGTTGAACTGAATGTTCCACAGAAAAAGGGAACTATTACAAAATGTTTGTTCAGCGCAGATCAACTCAGAGTAAACAAACTACCGTATTGTGTTTCGGCATGTCCCAACGGAGTATATTATTTTGGCGATGAAAATGAGGATGCCGTCACCAACGGAACTTCTAAAGAAACTGTTCGCCTGAGCAAACTTCTGGAAGACAATGCAGGCTACCAGCTGATGCCTGAACTGGGCACTAAACCCAGGGTCTACTATTTACCTCCAAAAAACAGAACACTGAAATTCAACACTACTGAAGACAAAATCGAATCAGAAATTATATAACAGCATTTATGTTTGAGAATAATACAGCTTTAGACAAACTGACCGGCGATCTTACCGGTCATATCCGAATGAGTAAGGGATACCTTTCCTGGATGACAATTCTGACACTGGCTTTATTTGTATGCTTATATGCATATTACATACAGCTGCAAACAGGATTAGGAGTGACAGGCCTGCGTGATATAGTTTCATGGGGAATGTACATTTCGACCTTCGTATTTTTCGTAGCATCAAGTTTGATCGGTATGCTTATCAGTGCCGTATTAGGCATGATAGGTATGAAATGGATTACACCCATCACGCGTATTGCCGAAATCATTGCCGTGGCTTTTTCAGCAGTAGCCGGTTTGGTGATCGTTTCCGACATGGGGCGTCCCGACAGGTTGTTGAATGTGTTTATTTACGGACGTTTTCAATCGCCCATCCTGTGGGATGTTACCGTTGTAACCGTTTATTTCATTTTAAGCTTCCTCTTGTTCCTGATTCCCATGATACCGGATATCTCT
Source organism: uncultured Bacteroidales bacterium (assembly GCA_964574845.1). Classification (GTDB taxonomy): domain Bacteria; phylum Bacteroidota; class Bacteroidia; order Bacteroidales; family CAIWKO01; genus CAIWKO01. Next base: position 3,862 of record CAZNRQ010000115.1, on the reverse strand, counting down.
ATCATTTATCAGAAGAATATAAGCATCCCAAAATGGGTAAAAGTAGCTTATAAATATCTTTCGTTCAGCTGGTCGAACCTGCCTGCACAAAACGATATCATCAGAAGAGTGGTGAGGATCTTATTACTTTTAATAATTCCAACCGCTTTATCCATTCACACTGTTACCTCATGGTTATTCGCTGTAACACACAGACCGGGTTGGGACAGTACCATTTTCGGACCCTATTTCGTTTCTGGAGCTTTTGTTGCCGGATCAGCAGCAGTGATAATAGCCATGTTCATTTTTGTAAAAAACTACAAACTCGAAGGCTATATCACCGAAAAGCACTTCAATAATATGGGAAAGCTACTAGTACTCGTATCCTTGGTCTACCTTTATTTTAATATCAACGAATATCTGGTCCCTGGTTACAAATTAAAAACAGCGGATGCCATTCATTTGCATGATCTGTTCGTTGGCGAGAATGCCTTGTTATTCTGGATGGTTCAATTAGGAGGGCTTGTGCTTCCGATCATTTTAATGTTATTCCGAAAAATGCGCAAACCCGGCCCATTATTGATTATTGCTATTGTAATATTTGTTGCGGCATGGTTTAAGAGATACCTGATAGTAGTTCCTACCATGGAAAATCCATTCTTACCGGTTCAACATGTACCATTAAATTTTAAGATCTACTCTCCTACTTTGGTGGAAACAGCCATTACATTGGGATCATTTATAATGGTATTGATGATCATTACCGTGTTGTCCAAGTTCTTCCCTGTAGTGCCTATTTACGAAACTGCCAAAGAAGAAAAAATCATTGAATAATAATATTGTATAACAGATAGAATCTTCAGATTATGAAAAGACATACATCAGCACCCCTATTCTTATTATTGTTCCTCTCTTTTGCTTCTGTTACTTTTGGACAAGTTCCATGGAAAGTTCCCGAAGTAAAGAAACTGAAAACAGCCAATTTTAAATTTACAAAGGAGGTGGTTGCCAATGGTGAAACCATTTTCAAGACCAATTGCTCAGCCTGTCACGGTGTGCCCGGTAAAGCAAGTTTTGCTTTGATGACTCCTTCGCCAGGCGACCCTGCAACAGATAAATTTCAGCTACAAACTGATGGCGAGTTATTTTATAAAATAACAAACGGCCGCACGCCCATGCCCACTTTTAAGAATATTCTTGCTGACAAAGACCGCTGGTCAGTGATTTCTTATATACGCAGTTTTAATGCAAAATACGTTCAACCTGATACGGTACCTGCCAAAGGACTTATTGACTACATCGTTGAAATGACAGTTACCAGACTTAACGACACCAGCAATAAAGTAAAAGTTGCTGCCATTGCTTATACTATTGAGGATCCTACTCCTATTAAAGTGGTTGGAGCTGACATCACCCTTTTTGCAGAAAGAACCTTTGGAATGCTACCTATTGATAAAAAGAAAACCACCGACAATAATGGGGAAGCTATTTTCAATTGTCCCAAAGATCTTCCTGGGGATACTGCAGGTAATGTGAATCTCACGGTTAGCCTGATCGATGAAGTAGGTTCGTTTGGAGAAGGCGAAACCAAAGCCAGACTTAAAGTAGGAATGCCTTTTACTCCGGTTAGTCTGCTTGATACACGTGCCATGTGGAGCGTTCGGGGTAATGCACCTATTTGGTTAATCTTGACCTATTGCGGGGCAGTATTGGTAGTTTTTGGGTTCATTATCTATATTTTGAATCAATTGTTGAAAATGAGAAAAATCGGTATAAAATCTAACAAACCCTGATCTATAAATAAATGAAAAAATCTTTTCGGTTTCTCTTCGCCATCAGCCTTCTGTTATGTATGTTTCGGACTGCTCTTGCTCAAGAGAATCCGGATAGCGTAACCATTGGAGTAATTGAGCATTTGGATAAAACCATCCCATTAAATCTCAGTTTCACCGACGACAACAACAAACAGGTAACTCTTAAGCAGATCATCAATAAACCTACGGTTCTGATATTGGTTTATTTCGATTGTCCCGGCGTGTGTCCTGCTATCCTGGGAGGAGTTTCCGATGTGATTGAAAAAGCCGACCTTGAATTGGGAAGCGATTATCAGGTGGTCACTGTCAGTTTCAATCCTATCGATACTCCTGAAAAGGCTGCCCATATGAAGCAGAATTTTCTTCGGACTAAAAGTAAACTTCATTCCAAAGACTGGATCTACCTTACTGGTGATAGCCTGAATATCTATTCGCTAACAGAAGCAGTCGGGTTCAGATTTCAGAAAAACGGTCTCGATTTCGTTCATCCGGCTTGTATAACCATTTTAAGCCCTGAAGGAAAGATCACCCGATATCTGTATGGTAGCCGTTTCCTTCCTTTCGATCTGAAAATGGCTATTATCGAAGCGCAAAAAGGTTTGTCTCGACCTACCATAAACAGAGTTCTTGAATTCTGTTTCAGCTACGACCCTGAAGGGAAAAAATATGTGCTCGATATTACCCGCGTTTCGGGTATTGTCATTTTATTTTTTGCAGTATTGCTTTTTGCCATACTTTTACTCAGGTCGAGAAAAAAGAAAAAGAAAAAATAATAATTAAATCATAACACATGTCAACTGAAAACATCCTTTCATCATCCGGAAGTTATCTGTTAAATCCGGGTAAGCGCAAAGGCTTGCTCGCATTTATAACTTCGACGGATCATAAGCGAATTTCGTTGCTTTACCTTTCCTCCATCGCCATATTTTTTGTGGTGGGAGTGCTGTTAGGCGAAGCCATGCGATTAGAATTGTTTTGGCCCGGACAACAGTTCTATGGGGCTCAGACCTATAATGCCATTTTCACTGTTCACGGAATTATAATGATCTTTCTGGTAGTGATTCCCGGATTGTCTGCCGTATTTGGTAACTTCTTTTTGCCTATTATGATAGGTGCTAAAGATGTTGCCTTTCCGAAACTCAATCTTTTCTCGTGGTATCTTTATGTGTTGGGTGCTTTACTGGCATTTTATGCATTGTTTGGCGGCAGCAGACCTCCTGATACAGGCTGGACATTTTATGCCCCTTACAGTACACAGGCAGGATCCAATGTTATTCCCGCGGTAACGGCAGCCTTTGTTTTGGGCTTTTCGTCTATACTTACCGGATTAAACTTTATTGTTACGGTTCATCGTATGCGCGCCCCGGGAATGACCTGGTTTCGTATGCCTTTGTTTCCCTGGTCGGTCTATGCTACCGCATGGATCCAGGTATTGGCCACTCCTATTGTTGGTATCACATTGCTGATGTTGATAGGTGAACGCTGGTTCAAGATAGGATTTTTCGATCCCGCAATGGGAGGCGATCCGGTACTCTTCCAGCATTTGTTTTGGATCTATTCTCACCCTGCGGTATATATAATGATACTTCCGGCAATGGGGGTAATAACTGAGATTGTTCCTACCTTCTGTCAAAAGAAAGTTTTCGGCTACAAAGCTATTGCTCTGTCCAGTTTGGCAATTGCATTTGTAGGTTACTTTGTCTGGGGTCACCACATGTTCACCTCTGGAATGAGTGGCACAGCACAATGGTTCTTCTCTTTCCTCACCTTTATCGTTGCCGTTCCCAGCGCTATCAAAGTGTTCAATTGGGTGGCAACAATGTACAAGGGCTCAATCGATCTGAAACCTCCATTTTTATATGCTCTGGCATTCATATTCCTTTTTATGGTCGGCGGCCTTACTGGCCTTTCATTAGGTTCGGTAGCCACTGATATTCATGTGCACGACACATCCTATATTCCCGCACATTTCCACTACATTATTTTCGGAGGTATGGGTTTTGCCTTTTTTGCAGCCATACACTATTGGTATCCTAAAATGTTTGGACACATGTACAACTTTAAAGTGG
>CAZNRQ010000114.1:0-8380 GCA_964574845.1 uncultured Bacteroidales bacterium | reverse complement strand
TACGAGAAATCAATTAAAATATACAAAAAATTAATTTTGGAATATCCGGAAAAAAGCAGTTACTTTGCAGCCCAAATTGAAAATCTGGAATTTAAGTTAAGAAAATAACGAATTAAATATTAAAGTAATGGGAGCATACGTTGTAATTTCTGTATTAATTTTTATTGTTTGCATATTATTGGTTTTGGTTGTTTTGGTTCAAAATTCAAAAGGCGGCGGGTTGGCATCAAATTTTTCTTCATCCAATCAATTCATGGGTGTAAGAAAAACAGCTGATTTCTTGGAAAAAACAACCTGGATACTGGCTATAGCACTTTTAGTATTAAGTATGGCCTCAATTTTTGTAATCCCCCGGTCAACCACCAAGGGTAGTGTTGACAGCGAGCTGAAACAACAAATGGATAACGGTAACAAACCGGTTGATTTCGCACCTGTCCCTAAAAAATAACTAATCGCATTTTTAAATAAAATGTCAGAATGTCACTTTTCATTCTGACATTTTTTTTTAAATACTTTTAAATCGGAAATTTTGTCCTTCAAAATCCCATTAATTTCCTTTGGCATAAATTGTGACAAAGCAGAAGCGATTAAAAAACTATAAATTTTTTATATTCATAATCACATTAAAAATCATAAAGATATGGCTAAAAATCTAGGAACACCAACAAAAGACAGAGTGCTTGTAGAACCGGCTCCTGCCGAAGAAAAAACCGCAGGTGGAATCATTATTCCCGACACTGCTAAAGAAAAACCACAAAAAGGTAAAGTCCTTGCCGTCGGCAAAGGAAAAAAAGACGAACCTATGACCGTTAAAGTAGGTGACACTGTATTGTACGGAAAGTATTCCGGCACAGAAGTTACTCTTGAAGGCAAAACCTATCTGATAATGAGAGAAGATGATATTTACATGGTCATCTAACAGAAAATATTAATAAACATAAAATTTATAATAAAATGGCAAAAGAAATAGTTTTTGATTCACAAGCGCGCGAAGCTCTGAAAAGAGGAGTTGACGCTTTATCAAACGCAGTAAAAGTAACCTTAGGACCTAAAGGTCGTAATGTTATCATCGACAAAAAATATGGTGCTCCACAAATTACTAAGGATGGTGTTACCGTGGCAAAAGAAATTGAACTGAAAGATCCTATCGAGAATATGGGCGCTCAGTTAGTAAAAGAAGTTGCTTCGAAAACCGCTGATATCGCTGGTGATGGAACTACCACTGCTACCGTTTTGGCACAGGCAATTATTACAACAGGACTGAAAAATGTTACTGCAGGTGCAAATCCAATGGATCTGAAGCGTGGTATTGACAAGGCAGTTACTGCAATTATTGCTAATTTGAAAAAACAATCCAAATCAGTTGGTGACAGCTATGATAAAATAGAGCAGGTTGCTTCTATTTCTGCAAATAACGACAACTCTATTGGTAAAATGATTGCCGATGCTATGCGTCAGGTTAAAAAAGAAGGTGTTATTACTATTGAAGAAGCCAAGGGAACCGAAACCACCATCAACATTGTTGAAGGTATGCAGTTCGACCGTGGTTATATTTCTCCTTACTTCGTTACCGATACTGATAAAATGGAAACTGTTTTCGAAAATCCTTTTATCCTGATCTATGACAAAAAGATCTCGGCTATGAAAGATTTCCTTCCTATTTTAGAAAAAGAAGTACAAACAGGTCGTCCATTGCTTATTATTTCTGAGGATGTTGAAAGCGAAGCATTGGCTACTTTGGTTGTAAACAAACTTCGTGGTTCATTGAAAATTGCTGCTGTAAAAGCTCCGGGATTTGGCGACAGAAGAAAAGCTATGTTGGAAGATATCGCTATCCTTACCGGTGGTACAGTTATTTCAGAAGAGACCGGTTACAAACTGGAAGATGCTGAATTGTCATACCTGGGACAGGCCGAGAAAGTTGTTGTTGATAAAGACAATACCACTATCGTTAGCGGAAAGGGAAGCAAAGAGCAGATCGAGGCCCGCGTAAACCAGATCAAAACTCAGATGGAAAGCACAACTTCAGATTACGATCGTGAAAAACTCCAGGAACGCCTTGCCAAATTGTCAGGTGGTGTTGCAGTTATTCAGGTAGGTGCTGCCAGCGAAATTGAAATGAAAGAAAAGAAAGACCGTTTTGACGATGCATTGCACGCAACCCGTGCAGCCGTTGAAGAAGGTATTGTACCGGGTGGTGGTATTGCTTACATCCGTGCCATCGATTCTTTAATCAAGGTTAAAGGAATAAACGAAGATGAAAACATTGGTATTGCTATCGTTAAAAGAGCTTTGGAAGAGCCATTGCGTCAGATCGTAGCCAACGCCGGTGCAGAAGGTTCTGTTGTGGTTCAGCGCGTAAAAGAAGGCAAAGACGATTTTGGTTTCAATGCACGTACTGATAAATACGAAAAACTTTACAAAGCAGGTGTTATCGATCCTACCAAGGTTACCCGTGTTGCTTTAGAAAATGCAGCATCCGTAGCCGGTATGTTCCTGACAACCGAATGTGTGATCAGTGATATTAAAGAAGAAGGCGGTGCTCCAATGATGAACCCTGGAATGGGTGGCATGGGCGGCATGGGTGGAATGATGTAAGATCAACTGACTCAAAAGAAAAAACGCTCCGAAATCCGGAGCGTTTTTTTTATGGGGCTAAGCGCTTGATTTTCCAAATATCATTTTCACCTCTGCAAAATATTATCCTGTCGTGAAGTCGTCCCTCCCGGCCCTGCCAAAATTCATAGTACTTTGGTTTTAGAATAAAACCACCCCAATGTTCCGGACGTTTGATCTCTTTCCCGGCATTGATAAACTCAATTCTTGATCGTTCGAGGAAATCTCTGTCAGTTATTGTTCCGCTCTGAGGAGAAATAATCGCATTGATCTGGCTTTCTAAGGGACGGCTGTAAAAATAAGCATCCGATTCAGAGGCTTCCACTTTGTCGATACTACCTTCTATCCTCACCTGGCGTTCGGATTCTTTCCAAAAGAACAATAAGGAGGCATTTGGGTTTTGGGCCAGATGTTTCCCTTTACGACTGTTATAATTGGTAAAAAACACGAATCCTTTTTCATGGGCATCTTTCATTAACACAACTCTGGATGAGGGAAACCCCTTCTCCGAAACAGTGGACAACACCATGGCCGTCGGCTCTTCAACACCTGACTTTATTGCCTCATTCAGCCATTGATGAAACTGTAACAATGGGTCTTTATTAATTTGTTTCTCATCCAAAGTGTTTTTGAGGTAATCTTTTCGGATATTTGCAAAACGATTCGACATTTTCTTTTTTTATCAAAGTTACTTCATCCTGATCGATTTTCAAATTAATGGCCGGAATTTATATCCATATCCCCTTTTGCAAAAAGAAATGCCATTACTGTAATTTTTTTTCCACTCCTTCCCATAAATTCAGGGATGCTTTTGTTCCTTCAGTGATTAAAGAAATTGAACTTCAGAAGGCATATCTGGATGAAGAGGTAAATACCATTTACTTCGGAGGAGGGACTCCTTCCTTACTGAGTGGGGATGAGTTGAACAATATCGTTGATAGCATCCATAAAAACTTTCAGATTGGTGACACACCGGAAATAACCATGGAAGTGAACCCCGATGATATATCCGCTGCAAAAATTAAAGAGATCAGGAATACACCAGTCACGCGAATCAGTATTGGAGTTCAATCGTTTTATGCCATGGATCTGAAATACCTGAATCGGGTTCATGAGGAAGGCCAGGGCGAATACGCTATAAAATCATTGCAGGATGCCGGCTACGACAACTTAAGTATCGATCTGATATTTGGGGCTCCTTCCTTAGGCATGGGCCATTGGAAGGAAAACCTGAATAAAACCATTGAATTTTCTGTTCCTCATATTTCGGCCTATGCGCTGACAGTCGAACCCAATACCAACCTGGAAGTATTGATCAGCAAACGCAAACTGGCGGCTGTTTCGGAAGCTGAAACCATCAATCAGTTCAAATACCTGATGAGTTTTTTGAAAGAGCAGGGATTTATTCATTACGAGATCTCTAATTTCTGCCTACCGGGCTTTACCTCTATTCATAACTCTTCTTATTGGGATGGACCCCCCTATTTGGGAGTGGGCCCTTCGGCACATTCGTTTGACCGGACTTCGCGCCAATGGAATTGTTCGCATCTGGATCAATATATAGGCAGTATTGAGCAAAACAGTCTCCCTTTCGAAAGAGAAGTGCTTACTCCGGATCAAAAATACAATGAGTACATTATGACTTCATTGCGGACTGCAAAAGGCCTCAATGCCGAGTTTGTCAAAAAAGAATTTGGCGAAAATTACGCTGACCATATGATGGAATCACTTCACAAATATGATTCCGGCGACTGGATAGAAACCCTGAACAACAATATCTGTTTGACTGACGAGGGTAAGTTATTTTCGGACCTGATAAGTTCCGAACTATTTATCAATGTTTAGCCTTATTCTTTTTGCCCTTTTTAGGGTTACCCGCTTTAAACACCTTCAAAGAGTCCTGCAGATCAGAAATAATATCGCGGCAATCTTCTGAACAAAACCGCGTAGGATCGCTTTCGAGTTTGATTCGCATATACACCGGTTGATGATCCGAAAACTCAAATCCGCTTTCAATGGCTTTGATTTGCTCAACGGTAACATTGGGCGAGGTAACAAAGAAATCGTAAGTGGTAGTAGGTGTATAACCGGGACGATAAGCTTCGTAAACATCGCGGTTGGTAGGTATCTTATGGTCGTAAGCCCAATGCCAGTCTTCGGGAAGATAGTTTTCAGGGATCTTGGGAGTTCCCGTTTTCTTATGGTAACAAGAGTAGTATTTCATATTATCATAGTCGGCGGGATTCTGATTCCAATCTCCCCCCAATACGACATAATTCCCGATGGAATATTCCTGTAAGATAAAACTACGCAACATCCACAATTCATATTGTCGGAGCATATCCGCATTTTCGAAGGCCGAATTGTGCGTATTGATCACAATGAGTTCCCTGCGGTCCTTAAGTTTATAGCGTTGCATCAGAAAACACCTGTCGAGCATGAAAATCTTCATAGGCCAGGTATAATTGACAGGAAAGCTATAACGTTCCGAGATTTCGGGATGAGGTTTCGAATAGGTAACTATACCTGAGATCACTTCGCCCATGGGTTTCATTACCGGCAAGGGGACATATTTTACGTTGTAGTTAGTAGCAAAACACTCTACATAATTCGACAATGCGTCAGAAAACAAATTGATCTCATTGGTAAAGTAACTTCGCTTGGCAAGCGTATCAACCTCCTGCAGCATAATAAAGTCAACCGTATCGTTTCCTGATAAAAATTTGTAAACCCCATTCAGGTTTCGCTGAAAACTGCTGTCGTCGGGCCTGACTTTTTTTCCGCCATCGTAGAAAAAATCCATTTTCTTGTCCAATCCGCAGTATCCAATATTCCAGGTGATAAACGAAAATTCATCGGATTCGAGGGGGGCCTCCAAAGGAACTTTAACATTAATTACCTCAACAGGAGGAGGCTGAAAGTCGATAAGGGTAAAATAAAGCATGAATGAGCCGACCAATACTATCATCACTATAAAAGTGAAAAGGAAATATTGGAGTATTATTTTGGCCGTCTTCATTCGAAATTTTTTATAAAAATACAACAAAAATAATAAATCAAGACAATCTCATATTCTTGCTGTGAAATTGAGGGGGCCAGACCCAAAGATACAAGAATATTGATTTCAGCAAAATACTATCGTTTTTTTCGAAGTTTTCATAAAAACTTTCATTAATAAGAGAAAATATTGACCAAACAGCACTATAATACTTTATCAAAGTGCTGTTTTTGTCAAAACCTATATTGTTCGACTTGTAAACTGCGTTGTTTAGGTCCTAAACTGCTCTATTCTCCTTGCCAACTGCCTTGTTTGGGTCCTAAACAGCACTGTTCGACTTGTAAACTGCGTTGTTTAGGTCTTAAACAGCACCGTTCTATTTGCGAACAGCGTTGTTTATGTCAATAATTGTCTCAATTCATTTCATAAACATTATAATTTCGGATCACATTAATAAGCTCTCTCCTTTTATTGGGACATGAGAAATAATTTTCATCAAAATTTAAAACAAACAAAATTCTTTTCTACTTTTACTATCTCCTTTTAACCTTTAATAACTAATAACATGGACAAGAAAAAAATCATCCTTTCAGCCATTATCGGCCTTTTTGTGATTTTAACCATTGTGATCATAGTCCGCTCAAAATCGCAGGCTATCATCAAAGTGAACCCTGCCTTTAAAGAATACATTTCAGGATTTACCTCAGGTGTCATTTCTACTGAGTCGACCATCAAGGTCCGTTTGAATTTTGATGTGGCTGATTCTTCCAAGTTCGAGAAAGTTATTGATAAGAAATTGTTCAGTTTTTCGCCGGGTATAGACGGAAAAGCCTATTGGGTTGATTCGCGCACCGTCGAATTCCGACCTGACAAAAGACTGGAATCAAATACGCTGTTTACTGCCAAGTTTTATTTGTCGGAGGTAATTGATGTGCCCGACAGCATGAAGACCTTTACTTTTCAGTTTCGGACTGTAAAACAGGCATTCGAGGTTAGCGTTGATAATCATAAAACCTACGACAATAAGAACCTCAAGTGGGAAAAAGTCACCGGAACCATTGTAATGGCTGATGAAGCCGATGCTGAAGAAGTGCAAAAGCTGCTGGCGGCCAAACAAGGTGATCGCGATCTGAAGATAAAAGTGGTTGCAGGAGGTGATAAAAAGACTTTTACCTACACCATAGACAGTGTGAACCGCAGCGACAAAAAAACTTTTGTAGATATTTCGTGGAACGGCAAGCCCATTGACTCCGACAACAAAGGGTCGCTCATCGAAACCATTCCGTCAATCAACGAGTTTATTCTAACTTCAGTTAAAGCAGTGCAGACCCCCGATTTATATATCAGGCTGCAGTTTTCCGATCCTTTACTTATGGAACAGGAATTAAGCGGACTGGTCAGACTGAGCAAGACCAAAGACCTGAAATATGTGATAGAAGATAACGAGATCAGGGTTTATCCTCCTGTGTTGATAGGCGGTTCGGAAACCATTACCATTGAGTCTGCTATAAAAAACATCAACAACAAAGAACTGGGTAAAAGGTATGCAGAAGAAGTGAACTTCGAAGATATTAAGCCTGAGATCCGATTGGTGGGCGAAGGAAATATACTGCCCAGCACCAACGGTTTGATCTTTCCCTTCGAAGCGGTAAATATTAACGCCGTTGACGTAAAGATTCTGAAGATATACGAAAGCAATGTTACTCAATTCTTACAGGTGAACGACCTGGAAGGCGATCGCGAACTAAGCCGCGTGGGAAAAGTAGTATTCAAAAAGACCATACAACTGCAGACCGTTAAATCCGAGGTGTTGAACTATGGCAAATGGAACCGTTATTTTCTGGATCTGGCCGACCTCATCAAAACTGAGCCCGGAGCCATTTATAAGGTTTCTTTAAGCATAAAGAAAGCCTATTCTACTTACAGCAATTGCGACGAAAAAGATGATGGCACCAAAGATAATATCACTGCCTCATGGGACGAAACCGAAGACGCCGAGCCCGAGAACTGGTATTATTACGACTATTATGGTTACTACTATGACGACGAAGGAGATTATTACGATTACAACTGGAACGAACGCGACAACCCCTGCGAAGAATCCTATTATTCGAACAAAACCGTTAGCCGCAATGTGCTGGCCACCGATATTGGCCTTATTGCCAAAGTAGGTACTTCAGGCGAACTGAATATTTTTGCTACCGATCTGGTATCGGCCAAGCCTATGGCAGGAGTAGATATTACCATTTTGGATTATCAGAGCCAGGAACTCAACCGTGCCACCACCAACAGCGATGGCAAGACAGTGATACAGTTGAAGAAAGTTCCCTACTTAATCGTTGCCAAGAAAGGCGGACAACGCTCTTACCTGAAGCTTACCGGTGGCTCATCGCTATCCTTGAGTATGTTTGATGTGGGCGGCGAATCGGTGCGTAAGGGTATAAAAGGATTCCTCTATGGCGAAAGAGGTGTTTGGCGTCCGGGCGATTCCATTTTCCTGACCTTTATTCTGGAAGACAAGCTAAACAAATTATCGCCCGAAACTCCGGTTATATTTAACCTTTCGAACCCTCGCGGACAAAAGGTGCAACATATGGTGAAGACCAAATCGGTGAATGGTTTCTATGATTTCCGCACGGCTACCGACCCGGGGGCTTTGACAGGCAACTGGAATGCTACCGTACAGGTAGGTGGTTCCACCTTCAGCAAAACGTTGAAGATTGAGACCATTAAACCCAACCGTTTGAAGATGAAACTGGATTTCGG
>CAZNRQ010000113.1:0-8386 GCA_964574845.1 uncultured Bacteroidales bacterium | reverse complement strand
GAGCCACTATCTGGCCTACAGCATTGCAACCGTCCCATTCCAGGCTCTGAATGCCGCCCTTGGCGCTGTTATCTGCGAAAGTCCTGATGATCTTCCCGTTGATATCCGTGATACATATCTCCGTCTTTCCGTAAGTCCCACTGTATGCTATAGTAACCTTGCCAGAAGCAGGATTGGGATAAACCGAAACATGGCCCTGATCATATTCTGCTACTCCATTCACCATGACATTGATGTAAGAAGGTTTGGTGTTGGTTAAAAACTGTGCACCCACCTGCGAGGTCAGCGAAACCGTGTACAATCCGGGAATGGTATAGGTATAAACAGGATCCTGGGTATAATCATCCGCTGAACCGTCTCCGTTTAAGTCCCATTGCCAGGTAAAGGGATTATTTACCGAAAGATCGGTAAAATGAACTGTCAGTGGCGTATTCCCTGAAACCACATCAGCTACAAAATCTACCGCATCGGCTGGGCTGCTCTGAACGGTAAATACCAAAGTATCCGACCAGTCGCTCCATCTTACGTTCTGATCGCGATAGCGCATGCGCCACATATAGCTCTATCCAACAGCAAGAACTCCCGACGCTACAGTATATCTTTTCAGGTCGATACCGGTATTGATGTTTGTGGGAACATACAAAGGACTGCCGGAATCTCCGTAATAATCTTCCGTGTCGCGGCTTATATCAATTAACGGACTGGCAAAACTACCCGTGGTAGCCACCAGTTGGAATTCGGAAGTCATCAGCGTATCCAGCCCCGAGAAGGGCCCTGCGGTGAGCACAGGGGTGGATGAAGCTGTCGAAGCGGGGGAAAGTGCCAAAGGCTTGTCGGGAGCAGCCTGGTTCAGATAACGGTGCCATTTGTCAATCAGTTCCACATTGCGCGGCCTGTTGGTATTGCCCAGACTGTAGGTATAGGTTTTCACAGTTTGCTTGTCCATATCCACATCTACCAGCAGGAAGTTATAATTGTCGATGGACTTTTGGGTTTCAGGATAGTCCTGTTGATTGGTATACATGCCCCATCTGTCCAAAGGACCGCCGGCTCCCCCGCTCAGCACCGATCTGAAATCCCAGTTCTGGGCATGGGTGCTTCGTATGGTTCCTCTTTCGAAATTGTGTGAATGTCCGTTGGTATACATTACCATTTTGGGATAATTCTTAAACACGGGCAGCAGGTTGTCCTGCACATAGGCGGTGTTGCCGTCGGGCCATATCTCGCTGTGTGCCGGTTGATGGAAATGTGCAAAAACGAAATCAATATTCGCATCATTGTTCGAAGCCGTCAATTGTGTCTGAAGCCAGTTGGTTTGTATCACGGTATTGTATAGGCCATTTGTATTTTAAGCAATGAACTGACAGTTTCCAAGGTTATAAGTATAATATTTTTCATTAAATCCCGTATAACCCTCGTATTTCATGAAATAGTAAAAATTGGTGCTTTCTCCCTCGTGATTGCCAATGGAGACCATAAAAGGAATATGAGTAGATAATGGAGCAAAAGAATTGAAATACTCATTCATATAAGTAGCCAGATTGGTACCGTCCTGAGTAATATCGCCTGAATGCATCACCAGATTGATGGAATCGTACCAATTGTTGCCAAACAACTGTTTCATCTTCCAAACGGCCGTATCAGCAATCATAGTACTTCTTACCGCATCATCCTGCGAATCGCCGAACTTCAGGAATCGGATATGTTTGCCGGTAGCTGTGGGTGACGGAGGTGTGCGAAAGGACGAAACAGTGGATGTATCGCTTCCGCTGATGCAGCGGTAATAATACTTGGTGTCGGCAGTCAATCCCGTAACGTTCACCGTATGCCAACGAACCACACCTATATCCTGAAATGTTCCAGTGGCTAGCTGTCCGAGTGAAGCTGTAGTGCCATACTGAACAGATGTCCCAGTGTTCTCCAGCGAAAGCCAGCTAATATAAATAGAGTTTATGGTAGGCGATTGCAAATAAGGTTGTATGTCCGAAGACCGGAAACCACCCAGATCGTGAACCTGAGCGGCAGTTAAACAGGTATTAAATACCGCCAATTGGGAAACATAAATGGGATTATCCTCTCCATTATCATCGGCAAAAAACAAGAAAGAAGAATTCAGACCATAGGTTCCGTCCACAGGTTGACTAGTTCCTTCCAAAACTTTATGTCCATCGACATAATACCTGAAACTTGTGCCATTGTCGACCGTGAGTAAAATACGATACCAGCGTTTTGCTTTACAGGCAAAACCAGAATAACCTGTAGTAGATATTCCGATCTGACTGTTGGGGCTAATGAATCCGTCGCCATCGTTGGAGTTCTGAATATTGGTCTGAAACAAACAATACCACTGTTTAGGATTGTCTATCATAACATCAAACAACATGGAATACTCATTTACCTGCGTTCCGCCTCCATTGGCGGCCATACCATGCAGGCAGGTGTAATAACTCCCTATGCCGATCAAGGCTGCCCCATCCCCCGGAAAAGCACCTGTTGCTGCTGAATGCACACCAGTCAAAGTAAGGTCGTTTCCTACTGTGGCATGAAGAAGATCAGCGGGATTATCAAAGGTCCATCTGTCTGCCAGACTGGCGGGCCATATCTGGGCTTTAGCTGAGGATAAGAAAAACAGAATTACAACTAGTGCGTAGAGCGTTTTTTTCATAATCGAATTTTGGGTTAAAATTAAGACAATATTTTAATGCACCATCATAGTAAACCGTATTAGTCGAAATTTTACATGAAAAAGATAAATGGCGGACAAAAATTCACTTTTTTGATGCTTTTGGGGTAAAATTGGTCAAAGTAGCTTCCGGAAAGTGACAAAGTGGAGGGAAATGTATATTGACATATCTCAATGTAAAATCATCTCATTTCAACTCTCTGTTATTTAACGCGATTCATTCAATAAAAGCTCATAGCAAGCTTCTCAAAAGACTTCTTCGCCAATCAGTCAACCTTCATTTGTTATATGCCTGTTGAAAAAAAAATAAAAAAATTTTATCATTTTGCCCACCTTGCCACCACAGGCTTATAGAATTTTTCCGCAAAGGACTGTTATGAAATTTTTTATCTAAAATTTGGAGTGAATACTTAAAGCTATATCTTTGTCTCCTGATAACATATTCTAAACAAAATATATATGAATCCGAAAAAAGTCATTATTATTGGTGCAGCAGGTAGAGATTTTCACAATTTCAATACCTACTACAGAGGAAACGATGCTTACAAAGTATTAGCCTTTACAGCTGCTCAAATTCCCGACATCGCCGGGAGAAAGTATCCTAAAGAATTAGCCGGGGATCTGTATCCCGAAGGAATTCCAATTTATGTAGAAAGCGATCTGCCAAAACTGATCAAAGAGTTGGGCGCAGATATTTGTGTTTTCGCATACAGCGATGTTCCTTATCAAAGAGTTATGGCCATGAGTGCCATCGTTAATGCAGCCGGAGCCGACTTCATGCTGATAGGACCCAAACAAACTCAGGTGAAGAGCACCAAACCTCTTATTGCAGTTTGTGCCGTTCGTACAGGTTGTGGAAAAAGCCAGACCTCACGCCGCGTTATCGAAATCCTGATGAAACAAGGACTGAAAGTCGTTGCCATTCGTCACCCAATGCCTTACGGCGACCTGAATGAACAAAAAGTTCAGCGTTTTGCTACTGTGGAAGATTTGAAAAAACACAAATGCACCATCGAAGAAATGGAAGAATACGAACCACATGTAGTTCGCGGAAACGTGATCTATGCTGGTGTTGATTATGAAGCTATTCTTCGCGAAGCTGAAAAAGAAGCTGACGTTATCCTTTGGGATGGCGGAAACAACGACTTCTCTTTCTACGCTACCGACCTTTGCATCACTGTTGTGGATCCTCATCGTCCTGGTCATGAACTGAGTTATTATCCCGGCGAAGTTTCTTTACGTCTGGCTGATGCCGTTGTTATCAACAAAATGGACAGCGCTTCACCTGAGAACATTCAGATCGTTCGCGAAAGTATTGCCAAAGTTAATCCTAATGCTATCGTTATCGACGGTGCTTCACCTCTTACAGTGGACAAACCCGAACTGATAAAAGGCAAAAGAGTATTGGTAGTTGAAGACGGTCCTACCCTCACCCACGGTGAAATGAAGATTGGTGCCGGTACTGTAGCTGCTATGAAATTTGGTGCTGCCGAACTGGTTGACCCACGTCCTTACGCAGTTGGTAAACTTGCTGAAACATTCAAAATCTATCCTAACATCGGTACTTTGTTACCAGCTATGGGATATGGTGAACAACAGGTTATCGACCTCGAAAAAACCATTGCCAATACACCTTGCGATGCAGTAGTTATTGCTACTCCTATCGATCTGAAGCGTATTGTTAAGATTGACAAACCTTCTGTAAAAGTTGGTTATGATCTACAGGAAATCGGCCGTCCCGACCTGGATGATGTTCTTTGTGATTTTCTTAAGAAACACAATCTCATCAAAAACACAGGTTGCTCCTGCTGCTCCTAAAAATTAAAATTAAGGCGACGTTAGTCGCCTTTTTTTTTGCCTTTGAATTTATTTTGTATATTTGAAACAGTGAAAAACCAAATAAATAATTAAAAAGAAAAACATGAAAAACAGAAGTTTAATTTCTATTGATGATTTCACCAAAGAAGATTACTATTCCGTTTTGGATGCAGCGGCGGGGTTCGAACAAAATCCTGTGCAGAATATCCTTCATGGAAAAGTGATTGCCACTTTGTTTTTTGAACCCTCAACGCGCACCCGTCTGAGTTTCGAAAGTGCTGTGAATTATTTGGGTGGAAAGGTGATTGGATTTTCCGATGCCTCGAGTACCAGTGTGAAAAAAGGCGAATCTTTAAAGGACACCATTCTTACCGTTTGCAACTATTCCGATCTGATCGTGATGAGGCACCCTGTGGAAGGAAGCGCCAGATATGCCAGTGAAGTAGGTTCTAAACCCATTATCAATGCCGGCGACGGAGCCAACCAGCATCCTACCCAGTGTCTGCTCGATCTGTATTCCATTCGCAAGACACAAGGCAAACTCGATGACCTGGATATAGTATTTGTAGGCGACCTGAAATATGGACGTACGGTTCACTCTCTGGTAATTGCTATGACCAATTTCAATTGCCGTTTCCATTTGGTTTCACCTCAGGAATTGAAACTGCCCAGTTCGATCAAGATGCACATCAAAGAAAAGAACCTCGAGTATTATCAGTATACCGACCTCTCGCAAGTGATTCCCAAAGCAGATATCATATACATGACCCGCATTCAGCGCGAGCGTTTCGCCGACCCTATTGAGTACGAAAAAGTGAAGAATTCCTACATTCTGAAACGCAGTCTGCTTACCGATACCAAACCCAATATGAAAATTTTGCATCCCCTGCCCCGAGTGAACGAGATAGACGAGGATGTTGACAGCATGCCACAGGCTTATTATTTCCAGCAGGCGCTTAACGGTTTATTTGTGCGCCAGGCCATTTTAAAATTAATTTTAGGATTATAAAACTATGGAACAAGAAAACAAACAGGTAAAACAATTAGTGGTTTCGGCCATAGAAAACGGAACCGTTATCGACCACATTCCCACCAAAAGCGTATTCCAGGTTATTCATATTCTTAATCTCGATCAGATCGACAATCAGTTGTTGTTCGGAACCAACCTCGATAGCAGCAAATACGGAAAAAAAGGTATCATCAAGGTCAACAATAAGTATTTCGAACCCATTGAGATCAACAAAATCGCCCTGGTAGCTCCTTCGGCCACTTTGATAGTGATCAAAGATTTTACGGTAATAGAAAAGAAAAAAGTGGAGATACCCGATACCATTGAAAAAGTGGTGAAATGTGTAAACCCAAACTGTATTACCAATATTGAGAAGGTTTCCACAAAGTTTAAGGTGGTCAATAAAGAAGAATCGAAACTGAAATGCAATTACTGCGAAAAGATTACCGATAAACGGAACATGGTTTTTATTTAAGAACTGCAATAAGAGATTTACGCCTGCATGATTTGATGCAGGCTGGATAGTATTATTTAATCATAATGCCAGAGAAAGAATTTCCTGATTTTATCGGAGGATTATGGGATTCCGGACGAAATACCGCAGAAGCGGCTGTGGTTGCCATTGACAACAATGCTGATTACTTCAGGCATTTGCTGGATATTTGTTTTGTTGAACCCTACCCTATTAGTATGAGATCGTCGAGGGTGGTGCAGATGTTCTGCGAAAAGCATCCTGAATTTATTGTGCCTTATCTTGACGAAGTCATTGAGAAAATTGAGATAACAAAAGTGGAAGGCGTAAAGCGAAGTTTCCTGAAACTGCTGGCCGAATCTGTTGATTTCAACCTGTTAAAAGATAATTCCAAACTGTTGCAGTTGGTGTTCGATTGGGTGGTTTCGCCCAAAGAAGCTATTTCGGTTAGGTATTACTGTATGTTTATCTGTAAAAAGTTTTGCGATCACGAGCCTGACCTCAAGTCTGAATTCAAAGCTATGCTCGAATTCAGCCTGAGCGAATCGTCCAAAGGATTGTGCTCAACAGCAAAAAAGATTCTGAAAAAACTATAAATCAGAAATCAAAAATCTTAAATCAAAAATCTTAAATCCGACCTCCTGCTATTTCTTCTGCAAGGCCTTCATCTTGATATCATGCTTGATGATATCTTCTATCTGGTCGACCTCTATGCGCTTCGATATGATGATCTTTTTGTCATCCAGCAAATATATCACCGGAGTACTGTAAATGTCGTATAACTCGGCGTAATGAGGTGTTATGGCTCTGGGGCCGTCGACATTGATGAAGTTCATCTTATCTTTGATGATGAATTTCTTCATTTCGGCCATGCTGGTGTCGGTACAAACAGCAAATACTTTCAAACCCAATTCGTCTTTTTTCTTATTATAGAACTCCACCATTTTGGGCACTTCTACTTTACAATGTCCGCAATTGTAATCCCAAAACATAACTATGGTGTATTTTGCCACCACCGCATCCAGCGATTGCAATACCAGATTCGTATCCTGCATCACCATATGAGGAGCTACTTTGCCCAACAGTATTGGCTTCAGTTTCATGGCACGCTTGGTAATATTCTCAAGCAGGGTTGGCGACAGCCAGTAGCATTGATTGGTCATATAATAGGTCTCGACCATGTGCACAAAAACAGCATCGAAGCCGATGATCTTGGACGTTTCGTAAGTGTAGGTAATCCACCATATCACATACTTGAACATTTCTTTGTTGGCACGGGCTTTCTCTACCAGTTTGTCTGCTTCCTTACAAATGGAATCAGGGTGCTGAATGACTATGTTATTAAAAAAGTTGTTGATGCGATTGTAGAAAACCGGAGTGCGGATGATGCGCTCGTCGCTGAAATCGATATTGTCCCAATAATGATCCTTGTATGCATTATATTCGAACACGGAATCTTTACGGCCATTCGGCAAAATGGGCGTTTTAGGAACATCAGGATCTTTGGACGAAATGAATATCCTCGAAATAAAACTGTCAGGATTCTTTTTAATGAATTCTAATTTGTAGTCTTTTACCTTTTGATCCACAGCTTCCAATTGCTTATTCAAAATAGCAGTTGAATCTTTATTGCCCTTGTTAAGATCAAGACGCTTCTTGATGGCCAGAAACTGATTCTGATTGCCGTTCACATAATTCAGGTATTCGTAAAACAACTTATTCTCGGCCGAGCCTTTTACTTTCATATACTTCACAAAATCGCTGGTGTCCGTTTCCATAGAAAATACCTCTTCTTTATTGACAATAAATTCGAAATATTTCTTTTTGGGAATGATCACAAAATAAATACCTCCCGGCAGTGCTTCTTTGCCCTGAAACACCATTTCGCCTTTGGCATTGGCCACAGCCGTGTCGTCCACATACTGGTATTGACCATAATAATGGCCCAGATAACAAGTGCTATCCACCACACCATTCACCTTAACAGTAAATTTATAACCGGGATCAGCCTGCAGTGTGGGATGATAAGTTGGAGAGCTTGTAACGAAAAATAAGGAAAGCAAGAAGTTGGTCAGAAATGTCATCATCTTTTTTGTGTCTTATGGTTCAAAATTTATGCCGAACAAAATTACCAAATTTTTTCGTGTTTTATTTAACCGAATCATATTTTATGACCGCAGATTCATAACTTTGTTCTAAAAATCTTACATCAGAATTCTAAAATCAGAAATTTAAAATCAAGATCATGAATCCCTACATTGCCATAATCCTAAGCTCCACTGCCGTTTATTTCTTTATCATCGTTGCCTTCAGATTACTGGGTAAAAAAGAACTGGCGCAGTTATCGCTCTTCGACCTGGTTTTTGTACTGCTGATCAGCAATGCAGTGCAAAATGCCATGCTG
>CAZNRQ010000112.1:0-8449 GCA_964574845.1 uncultured Bacteroidales bacterium | reverse complement strand
CCGACCAAATATCCCAGGGTGTTTCAAATCGTAGTATTAATACTGATTTACCTTCGGGAGCCATGCTTGGATCAAATTGATAATTCATAATACTATATCCATAGGGAAGATTAGTACTGCCGATCTTCTTATCACAAGTTATATAAAAAGTATTGACTTCAGAAGCAGGTATTACCTTGTTCACTCCAAATGAAACCTGAACCAAAGGCATAAAAAGTTCCCATTCGGCATAGGCTTTCTTCAAATTTTTCGAAAGGAAACTTCCTTCGAGCATATCAAAAAGTGTGGAGTGACCATCAGCAGCGCTTATAACATAATCCGCATAAAAGATAGTGTCATCTTCAAGTTGTATGCCTTTTGCTGTGTTCTTCTCAACAATGATTTTTTTTACTCTGGTTCGTAAAATAGGTATACCACCCAAAGAAATGTATTTTGCAGTCATTCGCTTGGCTAGAGGCATTGAACCTCCTAATAAATATCCTGCATTTTTCTGATTAAAAAAAGCAAGCATCAACAAAAATGCAAGAGCTGAAAAATCTCTTTCACCGTAGAAATTGTAGAGAAATTTTCTAAGCTTTTTATTTTTAAATCCTAATCTGTCAAAATACTCTGCACAAGTTATTTTTTTATACTTATTCATAATTTTTAAAACGGGAAACATTTTTGAAATCGCCCTTAGGTAATCATTTAATCCAAGAAGTTCGGGAGGTTTGCTAAAAGGTTCGAGTAATAAGCCTTTGCGCATTTCATTACACATCCTTATTATTATTTCTGCATCTTCGGGAGCCATTTCAATAAGGTAATTTTCCCAACGATCGATATCTGAGTAAATATAAAATGCTTCGTTTTCTTCATTTACAATTTTGGTATAAATTTCATGATTAATAACAACCGTTTCATTGGTTATCACTTCCGTTTCTTTCCAAATGTCATGAAAGGCTCCATTTGAAGTTCCTACCAGCCAGTGCAGACAATAATCAAAACGATATCCTTTGCGATCCCAGGCAGTGCATTGTCCGCCAGTGGAGGAATGCATTTCATAAATTTCTGTGGAAAATCCATTCATTTGCGCATATATTCCAGCCGAAAGTCCTGCAATACCGCCACCTATTATGATTATCTTTTTCGCCATTAGCTTATTAACCATTGATTTATATAGAACTAATAATTAGTAAAATTAATCAAGTGAAGTGTACTCGGTATTTTACAAACATTAATTTTTTATTAAGAAATGAAGTAGTAACAATTAATAGTGCAAACTCCTGAATTTCATGAGGCGGACTTAGCGGAATGGATGATCGTCCATAGCTTTGACTCCTGCTTAATCATTATATAATAATTCCTTAATCGCAATACCCAAGAATACCCTAACTGAAACGGTATTTTTGTTTGACAATTAAACGTTTTATGGAAATAACCTTTTTTATTGCAAATTTTGTTGCACTATTTGCACTTATAAACCCTTTGAGTGCTCTTCCTGTGTTTATTACATTAACTGAGCATCACGATTCAAAATGGAGAAATTACCAGATCAGAAAAGCATGTTTTTACATTATGATAATTTGTGTGTCCTCATTTTTTGCAGGTTCTCCAATTCTTGTTTTTTTTTGCATTTCAATCAATGCTTTGAAAATCGCAGGAGGCTTGATGATCTCAAGGTCCGGGTTTTTATTACTTAATGCCAAACATAAGCGTGATGTGAAAGGCAAAGTGATGAAAGAGTCTCTCGAGAAGGAAGATATTGCGTTTAGCCCATTGGCTATGCCATTGTTAGCAGGACCGGGAACTATTTCGTTGTTGATCAATTTGTCGATTGAATATCATGACATCAAGCGAATTTCAGTAATTATGCTTGCTATTGTTTGTGTGGTACTTTGTATTTATGGTATTTTTTCAATAGCACCAAAGGTACTGAACTATACCGGTCAGGCAGGTTTGAAATCATTTTCGAAAATTATGGGTTTTTTGGTTCTATCCATTGGCATTGAAATGATTTCGTCGGGAGCACTTAACATGATAAAATCAATTAGGCTGTAAAGCGATATATTCTTTAAAGATTGTCCTGGATTCATTAAGGACCGTCCCAGATTCATTAAGAACCATCCCAGATGTTTCTGTTAAAAACCCAGATATTTTACAAACTTTTTTATTAGTTAAAATTAAATCGGCTCAGGTATAAATATCTGAGCCGATTTTTAATTTAAAATTATTAACCTGTACCTTATATTTTAATCGATGATAATTTTATGCGATTCAACATGTTTGCCTGAGCGGATGTAAACAAAATAAACACCTTTTGCAATATCGCTGATATTGAGTGTAATTGCTTTATCCTTTTTTGCAACTATATTATACTGTTTTACAGGAATTCCTCTTGAACTCAGAATTTCTACATTACTTGCTTCTAGGTCGGCATTAAAACTAATATTAATTTCGGTTTTTGCCGGATTAGGATAAACCTTAGTGTATTTTATAGCATGATCTATGCTTTCGATATGAGTAGTGTTGTTTGTAAGAGTTACCACACTGCCATTTGCTGGCGACCATAAGCTAATTCCTGTAGGGAGTGTGCAACAGGTATCTGAAGGTTGAATTTGGCCCACACTGGCGACGTTTTCGTATTGGATTGTATAAATGTTCATTTTTTCTTTCGAAACACAAACCAGCATAAAGGCATTGATTTTTGCCTGATCGCGGGTCCAGATATTTGGTGCATATAAATCTCTTAAAGGGGCTCCCCAAGTTCCTTCGCCCACAAAGACGGTTCCGTTGGCATCGTCTCTGATAAATCCTTTTTCACTACCCACATCAAATGAGGGTACAATAGGCCAGGTTGTTTTTACCACATGTGTATGACCTTCCATAGCTAAACGCACCTTGTTGGGTTGGAATAAATTTGCCCAACAATTTATCATATCCGATCTGTCTGAGTATTCGCCATGAGGTACCATAGGAATGTGATATTGAACAGCTTTCCAGTAAGGTTCCGCCGAAGTTCCCGTGTGCGTTTGCAAATCATCTGTAAACCAATTTAATTGTGTTGTTGATGTGCAAACATCGTCAGTACTGTTAAGGCTATATAAACGTAAAAGATTTCCGCCAAAGTTCAATGCATAATAATTTTCTGTTGTTGGGATATCAAATAGATTGTTCAAATCGGTGTTCATTTCATGGTTTCCATAGACGACAGTAATAGGTGTCATTCTGCCTTCTACCGAACTAATGGTAAGCTGCCAGTCGGTAAACCACTCAGGCCATAATGTTGAACCTCCCACAGAGCTTTCCAATATCATGTCTCCAGAAAAAGCAATAAAGCCAGGCAACAGTTTCCCAACCATTGTATTAGCTTTCTGACGCACAGGGCGCCAACTACCAGGTTCAATAATAGGAACTCCGGTCCGGGAATCGCCTCCTGAAAGGAAAGAGATAGGAATGTTAGGATCATCAGGAATGGTTTTGAAGGACATGCGGGCACTGGTTCCATCGCTGTCTTTTATAATAAAATAGTACACTGTATTAGGGGTCAATCCACTTATACGTGAATAATTATTGTTCATACCCTGCGTATTTATGGTCCTGTCAACTCCATGATTAAAAGCATAGGCCGAAAAGTCGGTTCCATGATCAATTATATCGTAATATACCATGGGATTACTGCCACCATTCTGGTCCCAGCCTATAACAATAGTAGTCGATGGATCATCACGATAGGATAATCTGTAATATCGGGTTGCTGCTGATACTGATAAAGAGTTTATCAATATTGAAATCATGCTTAATAGGAATGCTGTTTTTTTCATTATTGTAATATTAATTAAAATTTATACTGAAGTCTTATGGTTAAAATATTGTCTTTCTGGTCTTTTCTAAATCCCGGATTTGGCATTTGTCCTTTCGATATATCACCCTGATAAGGCGACAGATTGGTTATTTCATTTTTAACGAGGTCATAATATACCATGACCATAAAATTTTTATAGTTATAGTTAATTCCAAATCCGTAAGTGGTAAATTTAACATCAGCGGGAGAAAGAAATGTTGCTGTGTTGGGATCCGCCACCAGGTTGCCTTCGGTATCGTGAATTAAATTTCCTGTGGAATCGCGTTGATAAATATTGAAATCGACTTCTTTACCCTTTACCTTAGTATTGGGATCATAGAAATCGTATTTGAAAATCACCTGCAATCCGGTTTTCCAAATATCCTGCACCAAATAAAAGCCTACGCCTCTGAACTTTCTGATAAAAACATCATACAATTTTGCAGTCGGAAGCACAGCAGCAGGATTTACCGGCTGTGGACTATCATAAATGGGCCACGACACACCCATCATATAACCAGTATAACTCGACGAATTCCAGTTATAAAACGACTGATATTTGATGCCTGCGCCCAGAGTATAAATAGGTGATGCCTGTGTTCCTGTGATGTATTCTCCACGCAATGTAGTTTTTCCGAAAGGGAAATTAAAACTGATTTGAGCATCTGCTCCGTAATAAATCCTGTTGATACGGGTGCCACCTATTTTCCCTTCGTGAAAAGCGGCTGTGTCTTTGAATGACATGGACGAATCCAAATCAAATCCTTTCAGATTTCCATTATCTAAAGTTTTCATACTAAAAACATAACGGTGATCCAGTGGTTTTCCATCATTATTATAAACATAATTAAGGCCGCCATTATAGTATGAACCACCTATGCTATAATCCACCAACTTGGAAGGGAAGGGATTTGAAATCTGAACTCTTGCACAATAATCCTTAAACACATCGGTCTCCTGATTAATTGAATTTCCATTGAAAATCCCGGCCTGTACTTTTAAGAAATGAACTCGGTATTTTTCAGGTGGATTAATGGTAAGCATAATACCCAAATCTCTTTCCATTGGAAAAAGCGTCTGAACCATTCTCGATCGTTCGGGACTTTCGCGCAGAGCCGATGAATATCCCAACTCGTATCCAAAAGGTACATAAAATATGCCTGATGTCAGCGAAAATGTATTGATCCATGGCTCTTTTAGGGTAAGGTAAACATCTTTAACCTGAAGCCCTCTTTCATTTATATCGAATGCAAATGCAGCTTCGGAGAAAGTGCTAGTATGCATTATTTTCAGACGGCCTCTTCTGATGGTGAAACGATTTTGCGAAAACCTCGCAAAGTCTCCGCCATTAAAACGGGCAGGAGCTCCCATCGAATCGGCAAACTGGTATTGTGTTTGAATATAGCCCGAAACACTAAATCCTTTGTGTTTATTTACCTGACTCGTATCTTCATTGATTGCTTCATGTTTTTTTTGAGAAAATGCGCTTTGAATATCAAGTACACTAATAATGGTAAATAGTAAGTACAATAATTTTTTCATGAAAAAATACTACTCTTTAATGAATCTTGTTTTTTGTTCAACTCTGTTATCGCTTTCTGCTATGATAAAATACATTCCTGCTTTCAACGAAGCAGTATTTATGCTCTGATAATGAATGCCTTTTTCAAATAACCCTGTATGGGTGCGAATTACTGATTGTCCATTTATATCAACAATGCTGAAAGAAATGTTTTTTGGATAATAATTATAAAACACAAGGGTAATGCTTTTTGTACAAGGATTGGGATAGACTCCTAGGGAAGATGAGCCATTTTCCTGGTATTCGGGCTTTCCAACATAACCGTAGGGATAGGCTGAAACCAATGGAGGCATATATCCTGTCCGGTGTGAAGCCGATCCGTCATGGACAATTTTTCTATCGGTTTTATTAAATGGCAAATACCATGAATCATCAAAAGCATTGTTATAAACATGATATTGGGCAATATCATCATTGGGCATTAAATACCAATCGGCCTGAGCACGTGTTTTTGTCAGATTAAAAATCATGTATCCTCTTTTGTCAATATTTGAATACTGAATGTGAGGTAGGAGTAAGGTTAACATGGTCGAACCAAGGCCTCCCAAGAAACTATTGGTTGAAGGCGAAGAAATACTGGGGGTTATAAATTCGGCTCCGGCTGACTTGTATGATTCAGGATTAAGAAGTGTTCCGGCTTCGTACATAAGATCGTTTCCCCAGGAAGTATGGATATCGCCGGTTAATACAACAAAATTATTAATACTGTCGTTGACAACAAAATTTAAAAGACGCGACCTTTCTGCAGGGTACCCATCCCATTGGTCCGTATTTACAGTGATCTGGCCAATGGTTGCCAGAGGCGCCATCATCACCTGATTGGCAAGTACTTTCCATCTAGCCTGAGAGGAATCAAGACTATTGGTGAGCCAGTCATATTGAACCTGCCCCATCATAGTTTTATTTGGGTCACTGATGCTCATGCTGGGATCATCGCGGGCAAGGTATCTGGTCTCAAGAAAATACAAATCTAAAAGGTTGCCAAAATGGACATTACGATATATTTTAAGCGGTTCATTGACATCATGTTCTCTTATCGGAATCCATTCGAGATAGGCTTCGATGGCACCATCCCTTCGTGCATACCAGCTACCTTCTGTAGCAGGATTATGATTTTCGGCACCGCCCTTATAAGAGTTGTTTGCGGTTTCATGGTCATCCCAAATCAGGTACCATGGATATTGTTGATGGAGATATCTTAGGTCAGGATCAAGCCGGTAATGGGCGTAGCGTATTCTATAATCGGATGTGTCTATAATTTCTGTGGGAGGTTCAAGACCTCTATCGGGATTATTGCCATAACCATTGGTTTCGTATTCATAAATATAATCACCCAAATGAAGAACCGCATCAATATCGTTTCGACGGGCAATATCAAAGTATGCATTAAAATAGCCAGCATTATAATCTGACCCTGTAACAACAGCAAAGCGAATGCTATCGTTATCTCCTACCGGAGTAGTTTTGGTTCGGCCAATTACGGAATTTTTCCCAAGTGCTGTAAATGAATAATAGTACCAAGTATTGGGCTGCAATCCCGTAACATCCACCTTAACGGTATAATCCCTGTGATAATCAGCAGTGGTATTCCCCTGATTTATGATATGAATAAAGTTAGTATCGGTAGCCATTTTCCAGCTAACCGCAATGGGACCTGTGACACTTGAATCGGGTGTAACCCTGGTCCAGATAATTACCCTGTCGTTCAGTGCATCGCCTGAAGCTACACCATGATAAAAAGGCGCATCTATTGGGTTTAAAAGAATGCGATTGGTAAAAGGATCGACCGATTTTTGGGCCGAAATATTGCATATAAATGCAAGAAAAAATACGACAAGGAATGAGTTTTTCATGGTAGTTTATTAGAAAATCACAACTTTTTTTGTGAGGTTGTTTTTTTCGGTGACAATGCTGAGGTAGTAAATCCCCTTACTCAGATCGGAAATGTTGAAAATGAATGTTCCGATATTTCCCACACTATAGTCGAAAATCTGTATTTCTGATCCCATTTGATCAAAAATTCTGAATTTAGCTTTTTGTGCAGCTTCTTCATTCATACTTAGGGTAAAGCTGCCATTACATGGGTTGGGAGAAATAACCGCATTTATGGGAGCAATGTTTTCATCTAGACCAACACCCGAATATTGGACATATAAAACGGCTGATTTTGCTGCATCTCCATCATAAGCGTAAGCTGAGCGAGTATCACCCGAACCTGCTACAACAAACGCCATTGCATTTCCCGATATCCACCCGGTCCTGTTTACAATTTCCTGTACCACCGGAACCAAACTGGGAGTTCTCTGATCAAGACCTGCTTCGTCTGTGGTATACCAACCCAATGGCACCCAGTTTACCGAAGCTGTTGTTAATGGCCGGGTAGAAATATTACCGGAACTACTTGCAAATGGTGCCGCGTTGTTACTGTTTTGTCCACTGAATATCAGATTTACCACATCACTACCAGTTTGTTTACAGGTGAATTGAATATAGGCCTTAACGATGGTTGCACCTTGGGGTATGGTGACGTTAGTGAATCGTATTCCGGTTTCTAAATGACATAATCTTAAAACATTGTTGTCATAGATCATCTCCAATTCAGGGTTGTCTAATTGCATATCACCGGGATTAACAAAAATATTGTCCTCAACAGATTCATCAGCATCATCGGCACTGCTCATCACTGGAATCTGAATTGTTGTAGGTTGTGCAAAAACTGGAATGTTAAAAGCCAATAAAATAATTGTAAAAATTTTTTTCATAATATTTTGTTTGATTTGGGTACAAAAAAACAACGAAATTTTGGTTAAAAAGTCTATTTGAATTGAATTTAATGATTTTATAATACTATAGTTAGCAGGTTAACTAAAACTTAATGTTACAAAACTGGAAAACAATATTAATTATCAGCAAAGATAATTGCTTCA
Source organism: uncultured Bacteroidales bacterium (assembly GCA_964574845.1). GTDB lineage: Bacteria > Bacteroidota > Bacteroidia > Bacteroidales > CAIWKO01 > CAIWKO01. Next base: position 120 of record CAZNRQ010000112.1, on the reverse strand, counting down.
TTAAAATTAAGCTCAAGTACAATATTAAGTTATCATTAATCTTCATTCTATTAAGAGGACGCAAGCTTTTTAAGATTTTATTTGCAATATTTTCGAATTCAACAGAAAACTTTTTTTGAA